>JBIOVW010000001.1:0-5376 GCA_044867945.1 Nakamurella sp.
GTGATGTCGACGGTGGTTTTGTACTGCTGGTGCCGCAGCACCGATTCATAGGCATAGATCACGATCTTCCAGCAGGCGATCGCCAACTACGCACAGGGCCGCACCCCGAATGTGCTGATCAAGTCCCAGGAGCCGTTCAACAGCCTGGGCGACCACTTCACCCCGATCATGATGACGCTGGCGCCGTTCTACCGGATCTGGCCCAGCGTCGTCACCCTGTTGCTCGCTCAGGCGCTGCTGCTGGCCGTCGGTGTGCACGTGATGACCCGGGTCGCGGTGCGTCGCCTCGGCGGCCTGGGCTACTTCATCGGCATCGCCTTCGCCCTGTCCTGGGGCGTGCTCAAGGTCCTGGACTTCGACTTCCACGAGGCCTGCTTCACCATCGCGTTCCTGGCGCTGGCCCTGGAGGCGCTGCTCGACGACCGGACCGGGTGGCTGCTGTTCTGGTGCGCGGCGATGCTGCTGGTCAAGGAGGACACCCCGCTGTTCATCGCGGGCATCGGCCTGATCGTCGCGCTGGCCCGCCGGTGGGCCCTGGCCGGCGGGCTTCTCGCCGGGTCGGTGCTGGCATTCGGGTTGCTGACGATGCTCGTCATCCCCTGGTTCAGCTACACCGGCACGTACACCTATTTCGCCCTCGGCGGCCAACCGGGGATCTCCGGGCCCGTGGGTCTCGGGCTCACCGTGCTGGAGAATCTGTTCAGCCTCAACGGCGTGACGCTGCTCGGGGCGCTGGCCGTCACCGCGGCGCTCGGGCTGCGGTCGCCGCTGATCCTGGTGATGCTGCCGACCCTGGTGGCCCGGTTCGCCTCCGAGCGGGCGGTGTACCTGGAGATGAGGTTCTACTACGACGGCCCGCTGATGGTGATCTGTCTGCTGGCCCTGGTGGTGGCCGTCGCCCAACGGCGGCAGCGGCTGGGCATCACCCCGGAACGGATCCGCGCGTTCTGGACCGCTCCGCAGGGTCTGGCCGCGGCGCTGCTGCTGGCCGTCGTCGTCGACTACAACGTGCACACCACCGAGTTGCCGACCACCCTGGCCGCGTCCCGGGAACCCTGTCGCTTCTGCGAGGCGGCCGACCGGATCATCCCGCGGATCCCGCCGGGCGCGACGGTCATCGCCGACGTCGGGCTGCTCGGCAATCTGGCCGACCGCAACCCGGTGTTGATGGCGACCCCGGAATGGACGGACGCCACCCACCTGCCGCTGCAGGCCGACTGGGTGCTGCTTCGGATGGACTCGGGGCCGGCCGGCGCGGACACGTCCTGGCTGACCGGGCGTCGTGACGTGCTGCTGACCGAGGGGTACGAGCAGGTCGACGAGCAGGGGACACTGGTCCTGTTGCGGCGCTGACCGGTTTGGAGCCTGCCGTTCCCGGAAGGCGGGGGTGCGGATATGGTCCTAACGTCCGGCCCGGAGGGTCACCCCGCAGGACCGGCGCCGTGACGACTGCGCATCGAGGAGCGGCCCGCATGACGACAGCCACGCATTCCCAGGCACTCGGTGATGCCGCGGCGAGAAACCTCGCCGATGTCACCAAGACCGTCCCGCAGATGGCGACCATCACCCCTCGGTGGTTGGTGCACCTGCTCGCCTGGGTCCCGGTCGAGGCCGGCATCTACAAGGTGAACAAGGTCAGGCATCCGGAAGAGGTCGACGTCGTCTGCTCCAACTACGACGAGTCGCCGCTGCCGACCACGTTCGTGGACTACGAGGAGAACCCGCGCGAGTACATCCTCAACTCGGTCTCCACCATCCTGGACGTGCACACCCGGGTCTCCGACCTGTACTCGAGCCCGCATGACCAGATCAAGGAGCAGCTGCGGCTGACCATCGAGGCGATCAAGGAGCATCAGGAGGGCGAGCTGATCAACAGCCCGAACTACGGGCTGATCGCCAACTGTGCGCCGAGCCAGCGGATCCCGACCATCAGTGGTCCGCCCACCCCTGACGACTTCGACAGCCTGATCGCCAGGGTGTGGAAGGAGCCGGCGTTCTTCCTCACTCATCCCGAGGGGGTGGCCGCGTTCGGTCGCGAATGCACCCGGAGGGGGGTGCCGCCACCGACGGTGAGCCTGTTCGGCTCCCAGTTCCTGACCTGGCGGGGCCTGCCGATCGTGCCCAGCAACAAGGTGCCGCTGGAGAACGGCAAGACCAAGGTGTTGCTGATCCGGACCGGGGCCGCCCGGCAGGGTGTGGTCGGCCTCTACCAGCCGGGACTGGCCGGTGAGCAGGGGCCGGGGCTGTCCGTGCGGTTCATGGGGATCGACCGCAGCGCCATCGCGTCGTACCTTGTCTCGCTGTACTGCTCGCTGGCCGTGCTGACCGAGGACGCGCTGGCCGTGCTGGACGACGTCGCCGTCGACAGGTTCCATGACTACGCGCCCAACTACCGCTGAGTCGGCCGGCTGATCCCAGCCGGCCGGATCGCACCCGGCGCGTTGCCCTTTCGCGCACGGATCCGGGGCCCGCGGGCCAAGGTTCGGCCGGCGACGAATGCCGAGGCGCCGGACCGGCCTACCGTCGGGGTGGGGCGTGATCCCGGCGGGCGGGCCGGGTCGGCCCGGACGACCGGACCGGCAGCACGGGAGCAGGCGATGGCAGGTGGCATCGAGCGCGACCGACAACGCGCGGATCGACACGGGCGTACGTCCGTCGGGGTGCCGCAGCGGTCGGTCGACCCATCGCCCACGGACGCGTCCCACGCCGCCCCTGAGCCGCTGACGACCACCCTGCAGCGGTGGGCCGGGAACCGTGCGGTCGCGACGTTGATGGGAGCCGGGCCGGGGGTGCGTGCCGAAGGGCCGACCCGCGCCGGGCTGCGGGCCCGGGCTTCGGTGACCGGCGCGGATGTGGTCTCGCGGGTGCTGGCCGGCACCATCACCGTGCAGCGGGCGGTCGGTCCGCTCACGCCGGCCCAGGAGAAGACGGCGGTCGCCTTCAACCGGGGCCGCTACGACGTGAACTCGATCCGGGTCATCCAGGTGATCGTCGGAACCAAGGTGGACGGCAATTTCGGTCCGGTATCGGCGCAGGCGGTGGCGACCTTCCAGCAGGGCGGCGGGATCGGTGCCACCGGACAGGTCGACCAGCCGACGCTCGACCGGGTCGTCGCCCGGTGCGTCACCAACGGGCAGCAGGACTACGGCATCTACGCGGCGGCGAACTTCTTCGGCATCAACACCCGCGCAGGCGCCCTGACCGTGAGCTTCGCGTCCGGGCAGGCCACTGCGGGAGCCAACAAGTTCGAGGCCGGCGGGCTGCGGGTGATCACCCTGGGCCCGACCGCCTTGACCAACTCGGCGAAGATCCGTGACAGCATCAACGCCCAGCTCGCGGTGCCGGCACCGGCCGCGGCGGCGCCTGGTCCGACCCCGAACCTGCTCACCCCCAAGCAGGTCAAGACCGCGATCGCGTTCGACAAGCAGCGCCTGCGGGACCCGCGGTCGGTGCGGGCGATCCAGGCATTCATCGGCGCCACCCCCGACGGGCTGTTCAGCGCCGACACCGTGCAGCGGATCGCCAACTTCCAGAACGGTGCCGGATTGACGGAGGACGGACAGATCGGCCGGATCACGGCAAACCCGCTGGTGATGGGCATGGTCGGCACGGGCGACCGGAACAGCGCGATCCGCACCATCGTCGACTTCTTCAAACTCGACGAGAACGGGCTGGTCGACATCCACTTCTCCAGCTCGGACGCCAACAACGCGACGACCACCGACCAGGCGATCCCTGGCAACTCCGCGATCACCATCGGCCCCAGCGCGTTCGCGCAGGGCTGGGCGGGACTGGTGCACACCATCGCGCACGAGTACGAGCACGTCCGCCAGAACCGGGTCGGCATCGCCGACCTGCCGATCAGCGAGTTCCTCGGTGAGCGGGTCGAGATTCTCTCCCGGGGGATGGACGAGGAGGATCTGGCGGGCTTCATGGACGACGCCCGGCGGGCGCTGACCCAGTGGAACCTCATGCCCGCGGCGCAGCGGCGCGCCAACTTCGCCAAGGTCGTCGAGGTCCGCAACAAGGTCCGGGCCCGGCTCGCGGCTGCGGCCAAGGCGGCGCCGCTGTCCGCGGCGAACGCCGCGACTCTGGCCGGATACAACGCGGTGGTCAAGCCATGACATCGGGGAACCTCCGGCTCGAACTCCGGGTTCCCGCCGATCCGCTTCGGCGCTCCGATCCGGTGCCGGTCACCGTCGTGCTGATCAACGCCGGCTCAGCGCCGGTGGTGGTGAACCGCCGGATGGCCCCCGGGTACGCGGACAGCGTCTCCCGCGAGGTGTACTTCGACGTCGACGGCGACTATGGACAGCGCAAGTACCAGCGGGATCTGCCCGGGCCCACCGACTTCGGACCGCTCGCGGCCGGGGCGCAGATCGGCGCCGAGATCGATCTGCTCGGCTGGTATCGCCTGCGGGCGCCAGGCACCTATCACGTGCGCGCCCACTATCAGTGCGACGAGGAACTGGCCGACCGTCCCGCCGGGACGTTCGCCGGGGTGCTCGACAGTGCCGTGGTGACGATCGTGGTGGAGTAGCCGGCCGAGCTTGCGAGGCAGCCATCGAACAATCAATCCGGGCGGAGCTTCGGCGAGTGGCCGAGTGAAGGTCAGTTCCCGCTCAGCGGGCAATACTCTTCGATTGGTCTGGTTCGGGCCGGGTCGCTCAGCGCGGTCCTCTGGGCCGGACGCCAGGCTGGTGACCAGGACGTTCGGTGCGAGGATAGGTCCGTACGCCGGCGCCGGCTCCGGCGGGGTGCCGACCGATCGACTGGGGAGTGGGCGAATGCGCAGGTCAATCGCATGACGGGGCCCACACCGGCAACCACGACGTCGACCGTCACACCGGTCGGGTCGGTGCCCGACGTCGATGACCTGACGGCCGGGTCGGTCCCGGACGGGCCGAGCTGGCTCCCGGACGAGGCAACCCTGAACCGGCTGGCCGGCGAGTTCTTCGCCGCGCTGCCGGGGGTGTCGCAGGCTGCTGGCGGATCACCATCCGCGGTCCCCCGGGCGTCGGCGGCGCCTGCGCGCGGCACCGATCCCGCCGGCATCGAGCACGCGCCGAGGGTCGACGTGTCGGCCCGCTCGAAGGACGTCCCGTCCGTGCCCGGCGACGCCGGCGGGTCGACTGCGGTGACCCCGGCGCCGCCGACCGCGCCGGCCGACGTGCCGGGGGTCATGGTCGGCGAGGTCCCGCCGGCCACCGGCCTCGCGCCGGGACGCTCGGTGCCCGACGTCAGCGAGGCGATCACCGCGGTGCTCGGTGCCGCGGGTCTGGGTATGACGGTGCCGGACGGGCCGATCGTGCCTGGACTGACCGGTCTGCAATTGGGCGCCCCCGGTGAGCTGACGCCCGTCGCCGCCGGGGCGGC
>JBIOVW010000002.1:0-8085 GCA_044867945.1 Nakamurella sp.
CGGTGCGGGCCCCTTCGCGTCTCCGCAGTTCTTTCGCGTCTGCGCAGTTCTCTCGCGTCTCCGCAGTTCTTACGCGTCTCCACAGCCCCGGTGGCAGGCTGTCGGTCATGACGGCCGGTGGATCCGCGGACCTGAACGACGGGGTCGCCCTTGACCCCGCGCGGCTGCCCGGGCCGACCCCGTCGTCCGTGCTCCGCGCGGTGAGTTCCGCACTGGGCGCGCCGCCCACCGCCGTACACGGGGTGAGCGAGGAGACCCTGCGCCAGGTGGAACGAGCGGGGGGTCGGCTGGCCCACCGGGCGCTGGCGATGATGGACGAGCGGCTCCCGTGGTTCCGCTCGTTGCCCGCCGAGCAGCGGTCCTGGGTGACGCTGGTGGCGCAGGCCGGCATCTCCGGCTATGTCGTCTGGGCCAGCAGCGACGAGTACCGGATCACCGGGGAGGTGTTCGGCACGGCCCCGCGTGAGCTGGTCCGGGCGGTGTCCCTGCGCCGCACGGTCGAGCTGGTCCGGGTGGCGATCCTGGTCGCCGAGCAGGACCTGCCGGCGTTGGCCGCGGACGACGCCGAGCGGATCGCCCTGCGCGATTCGCTGCTGCGCTACAGCCGGGAGATCGCGTTCGCCGCCGCCGAGGTGTACGCGGCGGCCGCGGAGACGCGTGGGGCCTGGGACGCCCGAGTGGAGGCGGCGGTGGTGGACGGGGTGGTGCGCGGCGAGGACATCGGGACCCTGTCCTCGCGGGCCGCCGCACTGAACTGGGATCCGACGGCCGACACCGTCGTGGTGGCCGGGGCCGCGCCGACCGGCGACCGGGCCGACGCGGTGGCGGCGGTGGCCGATTGGGCGGCGGTCGCCGGGCGCACCGCCCTGGCCGGCGTGCACGGCGACCGGCTGGTGCTCGTGCTGGCCGGCTCGGAACCGCCGGTCGACGGGGTGGAGCAGCTGTTCGGCGATGGTCCGGTGGTGCGTGGGCGTGCCGGCACCGGCCTGCGCGCGGCCATCAACTCGGCGGCCGACGCGTTGGCCGGACTGGATGTGGCTGCGGCCTGGCCCGGCGCCCCGCGCACGATCGACTCCGACGACCTGCTGGCCGAGCGGGTGCTGGCCGGCGATCAGCGGGCGGCCGCGCGGCTGCGCGCGGCCGTCTACGCGCCGCTGGCCGCCGCACCGCACCTGCTGTCCACCATCGACGCCTACCTGGCCGCCGGCGGGGCGCTGGAGCCGACCGCGCGGAACCTGTTCGTGCACCCCAACACCGTCCGCTACCGCCTGCATAGGGTCGCGGACCTGACCGGGCGTGACCCCTGGGATCCGCGCGACCTGCTGGTCCTGCAGACCGCCGTCATCCTCGGGCGGCTCGCGGCCACGCCGTAGCGCCGCCAGGTTCGCGCCGGTTCGCTGATCATCTCCCCGCTTCCGCGCCGGTCTCGTCGGCTGCGGCGGGGATTTGATCAGCGAAGGCGGGTCCGCACCGGGAGTCCCAGAATCGCCGCGCCCTCTCGGCTCGACCAGATCCGCACCTCACCAGCCGGGGGTAACGGCGGTGTTGACGGTCAACACGGCGGCCGGGCCATCGCCGCGCCGACTCGTTCGACCAGCTCGTGCGGCGTCCGGAACGCGACCGGCCAGGTGTACCGGATCACCCGGATCCCCATCGTCTGCAGATCCCACTCCCGCTTCTTCTCATTGCGCATCGCCTTGGCCGGGTCGGCCAGCAGATACTTGCCGAAGCCGTCGCCCTCGACGCCGAGGCGGTATTCGGGCCAGTAGCCGAGCCGACTGAATGAGTTCTGGGGGCAATCGAGCCATAGGCATGGGGTGAGATCGCCGGGTGGGAGGCGGTGGCGGACGGCCAATCCTGCCGATGTGGACAACTCCCGACCGATTCGACCAGGTTCGCGGATGAATTCCCCGTGGAACCGGTCAACGGCGGGCCGGCCCCTGGCGGGTCCGTCCCATCAGGTTGAAACCGGGGTCGCGCTCGCGACCAGCGCCCAGGCCGCACCGCGCTGATCAAAGAACCACCGAACCGGACGAATCCGGCGCTAAAGTGGTTGTTGGATCAGCGCGGGTCCCCCGAGCCTGTGCTGGACCGCGCATAAAGGACGTAACGGTCACGGTTGGTTTCGATCAGCGAACGACCGGTAAGGCACTCGCAGACCCGCGGCCCGGCCCAAACCAGCCAGAGATGATCAACCTTTGGTGGTTCCCACTGGACGGATTGTAGAGATGATACAAATCGGCCCGGATGACTTGGTGCCGTCCGTCATCACCGATGCCAGCCGGATCGTGCCACCGTAGAAACGTGCTGGCCATCGTCGCTCCCGGTCAGGGAGCCCAGAAACCCGGAATGCTCTCCAGTTGGCTCGAGCTGGAGGGCGCAGCGGACACCTTGACCCAGATGTCCGATCGGGCTCATCTCGACCTGACCCGACTGGGCACCGAAGCGTCCGCGGAGGAGATCAAGGACACCGCGGTCACCCAGCCGCTCGTCGTCGCCTCCGCCCTGCTGGCGGCTCGCTACCTGCGGGTTCCGTCCATAGCCGCGGTGGCCGGGCACTCGGTGGGCGAGCTGGCCGCGGCCTCCCTGGCCGGTGTACTGAGCGACCTGGACGCGGTGGCCCTGGCCGGCGTCCGCGGCCAGGCGATGGGCGCCGCCTGTGCGCTGACCCCGACCGGCATGTCCGCCGTGATGGGCGGCGACACGGACGATGTGCTGGCCGCCCTGGAGGAACTCGACCTGGTCGGTGCCAACGTCAACGGCGGCGGCCAAATCGTCGCGGCCGGCCCGCTCGACGCGCTTGACCAGCTCAAGGCGAACCCACCGCAGGGCGTGCGGATCATTCCCCTGCCGGTCGCCGGCGCGTTCCACACCTCGTTCATGGCCAGCGCCGAGCATGCCCTGCGCCAGCATGTCGCCGGCCTGACCCCCGACGATCCGACCCATGTGCTGCTCACCAACGCCGACGGGACGGTCATCGGCAACGGCGCGAGTTACCTTCAGCTGCTGGTCGCCCAGGTGACCCACCCGGTCCGCTGGGACCAGTGCATGCAAACTCTGGCCAATCTCGGCGTCACGGGCGTGCTCGAACTGCCACCGGCTGGCACGCTGGTCGGACTCGTCAAGCGCGACCTGAAGGGCGTGGCCACCATGGCGCTGAAGACTCCCGCCGACCTCGACGCCGCGGCGGCGTTCGCCGCCGAGCACGCGGGGGTGAGGCAGGCATGAGTCGGGTGAAGATCAACACCACACCCGGCAAGCCCGGCTCGAAGATCGTCGGGCTCGGTCACTACCGGCCCGACAAGGTCGTCACCAACGACGATCTCGCCCGGATCATGGACACCAACGACGAGTGGGTCCGGGCCCGGGTCGGTATCGCCGAGCGCCGGTTCGCTGCGGCCGATGAATCGGTGGCGTCGATGGGCGCCCTGGCCGGCGCCAAGGCGCTCGCCGAGGCGGGACTGCGGCCGGAGCAGATCGACACGGTGATCACCGCGACCTGCAGCCTGGAAGCACCCGCACCGCACGCGTCGACACAGGTCGCGAGCCTGATGGGCATCCACGCGCCGGGAGCCTTCGACATCAACGCGGCCTGCGCGGGCTTCTGCTACGCGATCGCCGCCGCCGACCAGGCCGTGCGCACGGGCGCCGCCGAGAACGTGCTCGTGGTGGGCTCGGAGAAGCTGACCGACTGGACCAAGTCGGACGACCGGGCCACCGCGATCATCTTCGCCGACGGAGCCGGCGCCGTGGTGGTGTCCGCCGCGGACGAGCCCGGCATCGGCCCGGTGGTGTGGGGTTGTGACGAAGACCACACCCGCACGATCCGGATCGAGGGCCGCAACGGCTATTTCATCCAGGAGGGCCAGACCGTCTTCCGGTGGGCGACCACCGCGATCGCTCCCGTCGCCATCCGGGCGGCGGCCGCGGCGGGCGTCGATCTCAAGGACATCGACGTGCTGGTCACCCACCAGGCGAACCTGCGAATCGTCGACGCGATCGCCAAGAAGATTGTTAAAGAGGGCGCCCGGGAGAACCTGAAGGTCGGCCGGGACATCGTCACCACCGGCAACACGTCGTCGGCGTCGATCCCGATCGCGCTCGACCGGATGCGGGCGGCCGGGGAAGTCGCCTCCGGCGAGGTGGTGCTTTCCGTGGCCTTCGGGGCGGGACTCACCTATGCCAGCCAGGTGTTCGTCTGCCCCTGAGGTCATGCGGCAGAATGCCCAGTTGCCCAGAAACCGCGGCCGTGTCAATACCCACCCGGGAACGGCCGAAACCCCGAAAGGAAGCACCGTGAGCAACGAGGACATCATCGCCGGGCTCGGCGAGATCGTCGAAGAGGTCGCCGGCGTGAGCGCGGCCGACGTCACGGCCGACAAGTCCTTCACCGACGACCTGGACATCGACTCGCTGTCCATGGTCGAGATCGCGGTGCAGGCCGAGGACAAGTTCGGCGTCAAGATCCCCGATGACGAGCTGGCCAACCTGCGCACCGTCGGCGACGCGGTCGCCTACATCGAGGCCAACAAGTCCTGACCACACCCCCGGCCGCGGTCCCGGCGAACCGCCGGACGCGGCCGGGGTCATCACCCCCACACCCGAAGGGAACCACGCGATGAGCTCCGATCACGACGTCGTCGTCACCGGTATCGGCGCGACCACGCCGATCGGCGGCACCGCGCCGGAAACCTGGCAGGCCCTGTTGGACGGCACCATCGGCGTGAAGCCGCTGACCGAGCCATGGGCCGAGCAGTACGACCTGCCGGTGCGGATCTACGCACCTTTGGTCGTCGATCCGGGTGACGTGCTCCCACGGGTGGAGGCCCGCCGACTCGACCGGTGTCAGCAGGTCGCGCTCATCGCGGCCCGCGAGGCCTGGGCCGATGCCGGCGCGCCGGAGATGGACCTGGAGCGGTTGGGCGTGGTGATCGGCACCGGCATCGGCGGCGCGCTGACCCTGCTCGGCCAGGACGACATCCTGGAGCAGGACGGGGTCCGCAAGGTCGCCGTGCTGACCGTGCCGATGCTCATGCCCAACGGGCCGGCCGCGGCGGTCGGGCTGTGGGCCAAGGCCCGCGGCGGCGTGCACGCCCCGGTCTCGGCCTGCGCGTCCGGCGCGGAGGGCATGGCCTGGGCCTACCGGATGATCAAGTCCGGCGAACTGGACGTCGCCATCGCCGGCGGCGCGGAGGCCTGCGTACATCCGTTGCCGATGGCCGGCTTCTCCCAGATGCGGGCGATGAGCACGCGGAACGACGACCCGCAGACCGCATCCCGCCCGTTCGACGTCGATCGTGACGGGTTCGTGCTCGGTGAGGGCGCCGGGATCATGGTGCTCGAGCGCGAGGACCACGCGAAGGCCCGCGGCGCCAGGATCTACGGCCGGCTCGCCGGAATCGGCATGTCCAACGACGCGTACCACATCACCGCGCCCGAACCCGAGGGCGAGGGCTCCGGCCGGGCCATCGCCAAGGCGCTGCGCAGCGCCGACCTGTCCCCGCTGGACATCGGCCACGTCAACGCGCACGCCACCTCGACCCCGGTCGGCGACATCGCCGAGTCCAACACCATCCTGCGGTCGATCGGCGATCACCCCGTGGTCACCGCGACCAAGTCGATGACCGGCCACATGCTCGGCGCGGCCGGGTCGCTGGAGGCCATCGCCACGCTGCTCTCGGTCAAGGAAGGCGTCGTCCCCGGAACTCGCAACATCGCCACGCTCGACCCGGAGATCAAGGTCGACGTGGCCACGGAGAACCGTGAAGTGACGCTGACCGCCGCGCTGAACGACTCGTTCGGTTTCGGCGGCCACAACGTTGCGCTGATCTTCACCGCTTGATCGGAACTGCCCGAGTTCCCGCACCGCACAGCACGTTCGGATCCGGCGGCCACGCCGGGTCGCAGCACCCCGGACCCGCCGCGATGTCGGCGCACCTGTAGCCCGCCCTCGCGCGTCCGAGCAGTACCGCATCACCCTTCGGCATCGGCGCCGCGCAGCGGCGCGTCAGGAGTGGACCATGACCGCTGTCCTGCCCCACACCGACCTGCCTGCCCAGCCTTCGGAACCGAGCCCGACCAGCGGTGAATCCGCCCCGGCCGCTCCCCGCCAGGCGCCTCGCGCCCTGGATCCGCGCGAGCCTCTGGTCCGGCTGTCCGCGCTGATGGACCCGGGCACCGTCGTCCCGCTGCACGGCAACGACACCTCCGGGGTGGTGGCCGTCCGCGGTCGCATCGACGGCTCCAAGGTCATCGCCTATTGCACCGACGGGACCCGGATGGGTGGCGCGATGGGCCACGAGGGCTGCCGGCACATCGTCGACGCCATCGACATCGCCCTGCGTGGACGTGCGCCGGTCATCGGCCTGTGGCATTCGGGCGGCGCCCGGCTGGCCGAGGGGGTGGAGGCGCTGGACGGGGTGGGCCAGGTGTTTGCCGCGATGGTCCGGGCGTCCGGCCGGGTCCCGCAGATCTCCGTGGTGCTCGGCGCGGCCGCCGGCGGCGCCGCTTACGGGCCGGCGCTGACCGACATCGTGATCATGGCTCCGGACGGCCGGGTGTTCGTCACCGGTCCGGACGTGGTCCGGTCGGTCACCGGCGAGGACGTCGACATGGAGGCCCTCGGCGGCCCGGCGGCACACCACCGGAAGTCCGGCGTTGTGCACATCGTCGCCGACTCCGAGGCCGACGCGTTGGCCCGGGCACGCCGGGTGACCGGCATCTTCACCCAGCCCGGAATCGCCGGCGTCAGCGGCATACCCGACGACCCCGGGCTGGCCTCCACGCTGCCCGAGCAGGCCAATCGGGCCTACCCGGTGCGCCCCCTGATCGACCGCATCCTCGACGGGCCGATCGAGGAACTGCAGGCCAAGTGGTCACCGAACATCCTCATCGGGCTGGGTAGGCTGGCCGGCCGGTCGCTCGGTGTGGTCGCCAACAACCCGCTGCGGCTGGGCGGCTGCCTGGACTCGCAATCCGCCGAGAAGGCTTCCCGGTTCGTCCGGATGTGCGATGCGTTCGGTATCCCGCTGCTGGTGCTCGTCGACGTGCCCGGCTACCTGCCCGGCGTCGGCCAGGAATGGGACGGCGTGGTCCGCCGCGGTGCCAAGCTGTTGCACGCCTTCTCCGAGGCCGTGGTGCCGCGGGTGACGCTGGTGACCCGCAAGGCCTACGGCGGCGCCTACATCGCGATGAACTCCCGCGCGCTGGGCGCCACCGCGGTGTTCGCCTGGCCGAACGCGGAGATCGCGGTGATGGGCGCCAAGGCGGCGGTCGGCATCCTGCACCGCCGCAAGCTGGCCGCCGCCCCGGTCGAGCAGCGCGAGGCCCTGCATGCGCAACTGGCCGAGGAGCACGAGAATCTCGCCGGCGGCGTGCACCGGGCCATCGAACTCGGCGTTGTCGACGAGGTCATCACCCCCGCGGAGACTCGGCGCAAGCTGGCCGAAGCACTGGCCGCGGCACCCGCCGGGCGCGGCAGCCACGGCAACATCCCCCTGTGAGGCGGGCGCCTGTTCATCTGGTCGGCGGCGGCTGGGAGCCGGCCGCGGCAACCACCGTCTACGGGCCGTTCCTGGCCGATGCCGCGGAGCTGGCCGACCGGGTGCCGACGATCGCCTGCGTCGTACTCGACGAGGGTGACGGAGGCGAGCGGTTCAACCAGTGGGCGCAGGTGCTGCCCGCGGTGGCCGACTGCCGGCCGTGGCCGGTGCTGGTGCCGATCGGGTCCACGCTCGATCCGGCCGCGTTGGGCGCAGCCGACGCCCTGCTGGTCAGCGGCGGACTCACTCCGGGCTACGCGGACGCGCTGGTGCCGGTCGCCGACGCGGTCCGCGGCTGGCTGGCCGACGGCCCGCGGCCCTACCTCGGTTTCTCCGCCGGTGCGGCGATCGCCTCCGACCGGGCGATTGTCGGCGGCTGGCGCGTCGGTGATGTGACGGTCTGCCCGGAGGACGCCGGCGAGGACCTCGATCAGCTCACCCTGGTTCCCGGTCTGGGGCTGACGAAGTGGAGTGTGGACGTCCACTGCGCCCAGTGGGGCACCCTGCCGCGGCTGATCGAGACCATCCGGACGAGTCCGCCCGG
>JBIOVW010000003.1:0-4926 GCA_044867945.1 Nakamurella sp.
CGCGGGCGCGCTGGTCACCGAACTGCTGCAGGAGGCCGGGTTCGTCGTCGACGGGTCGGTCACCGTGCCGTCCGACGAGGTCGCCATCCGGACCGCGCTGAACACCGCGGTGATCGGCGGTGTCGACCTGGTGGTCACCGTGGGCGGGACCGGGGTCTCGCCGCGGGACGTCACGCCGGACGTGACCACCGAGGTCATCGACCGCGAGCTGCTGGGCGTCGCGCAGGCGCTGCGCTGGTCCGGGATGGCCGCCGGGGTCACCGACGCGGTCATCTCCCGCGGTTTGGTCGGAGTGTCCGGATCGACCCTGGTGGCGAACATCGCCGGGTCCCGGGCCGCCATCCGGGACGGCATGGCCACCCTCACGCCGCTGGCCATCCACGTGATCGATCAGCTCAGCGATCCCGAGGTCTGATCGCCGCCCGCTCACCAGGTGGAATGCTGGGCAGCATGGACTCACCCGCCGGCCGCTCATCGGGCCATGAAGCCGGCGTCGGCGGAACCACCCCGGCAGCGCCGGCGTCGGCCGCGGCACAGCGCCGTCGACTGGACGAGATCTTCGGCGACGTGCTGCCCGAGGTGACCGGCGACGAGCTGGAGGCGCCGCGATCCCAGGATGACAGGTGGTACCTGGAGAACCGGCCGCCCCATCACGGGTGAGGGGTCAGCCGGCGTCCGGCCTGCCGTCGGCATCGGTGGTCGACCTGGTTCCGACGGCCCCGTCCCGGGCCTCGAGCAGGTCGCGGATCTGGATCAGCAGCTCGACCTCGGTCGGGTCGGCCTTGATCGGCACCTTCTTCTTCGCGGCCAGGTCCTGGAACTTCTTCATCGGCGCGACGAAGACGAAGTAGACGACCAACGCGGTGATCAGGAAAGTGATGATCGCATTCAGGATCGCGCTGAGGTTGATGTAGGACTCGGGCTTGTCCGGGTTGACGTAGAACCCGATCGAACCGGTGTCGACGCCACCCAGCGCGTTGAGCACCGGCTGGATCAGGTTGGCGGTCACCGCGGCGACCAGCGCGGTGAAGGCCGCGCCGACGACGACGGCGACCGCCAGGTCGACCACGTTGCCGCGAAGCAGGAATTCCTTGAAACCCTTGATCATGTCCCCTCCTCGGTATCGGTCATCCCGCGGTCGGTCGGCTCGAGTGTCCATCCAGGCACGGCCGGGGACGCCCCGACGATGCGACCCCCGAGATGACGCAGCGACCCTATCCGTCGCACGCTGGGCGTCAAATGAACCGGAGGACCACCGTTCCGGTGACCGCGGCCGCGACCACCGCGTCGGCACTGTCCGGCGGGACGGCGAGCAGGACAGGGGGCTCCTGGTCGCGGGAACCGGCCGAGGTGCGGTCGGCGCCGCCGATCAGCAGCACGACGGCATCCGGGACGAGCACGGCCGCTGCGCCGTCCTCGGTGACGCTCACCACCGCCACGTGCATGCCCGGCCGGAGCAACTCGACCACCGTGGCGTCGGCCGGTCGGATCGGCACGGCCACCCGACCCGGCCCCGGCTGCGGACCGATCGGATCGACCAGCCGGACGTCGGTGAGCATTTCGCCCCGCCGCACTGCCCCGGCCAGGGTCCGGCCCACGGCCGGCGCCGGGTCGGAGAGCGCACCGTCCGGCGGTTCCAGCTGGGATGAGACGGCCAGGTCCGCGTCCCGCAGCACCGCGCCGACCGGAAGGTCGCGGGTGAGCACGACCACCGCAGTGCCGGCCGTGGGCCGGGGCGGGGTGACCAGCAGCAGGGCAGCGGTCAGCAGGAGCGCGGCCGCG
This sequence comes from Nakamurella sp., assembly GCA_044867945.1. GTDB lineage: Bacteria > Actinomycetota > Actinomycetes > Mycobacteriales > Nakamurellaceae > Nakamurella. The sequence goes on from JBIOVW010000003.1 coordinate 1,783, forward strand.
GCGAGCCGGCGCAGGTTCCTGGGCAGCCGGCCGCCCCGGCGGCGGTCCGCCCACCGTTGCCGCAGCCGGTCGGGCCATCGGGGCTGCAGGTCCCGTCCGGGTCGCCGAACCGTGCGCGTGGTCACCGTCGAGACGGTAGGCGCTCGGGTCCCGGTCCGGCCGAACAATCCTCGCGGCTGTGGACAACCCCTGTGGACAACTCCGGTTGCGGATCAGCCGAGCTGCAGCCGCAGGATCCGGTCGTCACCGTCGCGGACGTCGCCGCGCCCGTCCGTGTTGGACGTGGTCAGCCACAGGCTGCCGTCCGGGGCCACGGCCACCGTCCGCAGCCGACCGTAGGCGCCGGTCAGCTGGGCGACCGGTTCGGCAGTCAGCCCCTCCCCGGACGCGCCCTGGTTCTCGAGCAGCGGGATCTGCCAGAGTCGCTCGCCGCGCAGGCCGGCCATCCAGATCGAGCCCTGCCAGAACGCGATACCGCTCGGGGACGCCTCCGACGTCGACCATTGCCGCTGCGGATTCACGTAGTCCGGGTCGTCGCCTACGCCTTCGACCGCCGGCCAGCCGTAGTCGGCACCGGGCTCGATCAGGTTCAGCTCGTCCCAGGTGTTCTGCCCGAACTCGGCGGTCCACAGTCGCCCCCGGTCGTCGAACGCCAGTCCCTGCACGTTGCGATGACCCAGGTCGTAACCGGCACCGCCGGCCACCGCCGGGTCGGTGGGGTTGCCGGGGGCGGGTTGCAGGTCCTGGGTCAGCCGCAGGATCTTGCCGCCGAGCGCATCCGGCTCCTGCGCCTGCGGTCGGTTCCCGGCGTCCCCCGTGCCCACGTACAGCAGGTCGTCCGGCCCGAAGAGCAGGCGTCCGCCGTTGTGGACGCCCGCCTTGGGGATGCCGGTGAAGCCGACCTGCTGGTTGCGCAGGGCCTCGTCCACCAGCTCAACGGTGGCGATCCGGTTGTCCTCCACGGACGTGTAGTAGACGTACAGCAGGTGGTCGGAGGCGAAGCCGGGGGAGACCGCAACGCCGAGCAGCCCGCCCTCGCCGCCGGGTTCCACCCCGTCGATCGTGCCCACCTCGATGACGGTGCCGGCGCCGTCGACCAGGCTGACGGCGGCGGTGTCGCGGCTGGTGACGACGGCCCGGCCGTCGGGCAGGAAGCCCAGGCCCCAGGGTGTGTCCAGACCCGTCGCGACCGTGCTGACCTGCAGCGTCGCCGGGGCAGTTGGATCCTGGCTGGGATCCTGGCTGGAACTCTCGGCCGAGGTCCCGATCGACGGTTGGGTCGCCGATGCGCTGATCGGCGGAGCGGACGAAAGCCCGCTCGCCGGGGAGAGCGAGATGGTGGTGGCCGTCGGTCCGGGACTGGCCGAACCCGTGCAGGCGGGCAGCGCGGCGACGATGACGGCGCCGATCGCCAGCCCGAACCGGCGGCCGAGGCGGCCGCCGGGCGGGGTTCGACGAGGCGTCAGCTGGCCGCCTTCGTCGCCGACGAGGTGCTCGAACCGGACGAGGCCGTGGACGCGGCGGGCTTGGCGTCGCTCGACGTGCCGGACGACGACTCGGCCTTCACGGCCGGCTTCTCGGGCTTGCCCTCCGAGCCGGCGGCCGTCGAGGCCCCGGTCGATGCCGTCTTGCCGTTCCGTGAATCGGTCCGGTAGAAGCCGCTGCCCTTGAACACCACGCCGACCGACCCGTACACCTTTCGCAGCTGCCCGCTGCACACCGGACAGGTGGTCAACGAATCGTCGGTGAACGCCTGCACGGCCTCGAAGCGGTGACCGCACTCGGTGCACGCATATTGATAGGTGGGCACGGCTCCTCCGGAACGAGTGTCGTCGATGCGCGACTGGCACTCCGGCGCACTGAGTGCCAGATCGATGATGCGCCCGAACAGGTGGGAGGCGCAAATGGTGGGCCGTCAGTGGCTGCCGGGAAGCGGCACGAGACCCAGGGCGGGGGTGACCGCCGCCGACACGGGCCGGTCGAGGTCGTCGTGCGGCACGTCGAGACCGAACTCCTCGTCATAGACCAGCGCGATCAGCCGGTCCGCCCCGTCCTCGCACAGCACGGACCGCAGGGCCAGGGTGCGGTCGTAGTGTCCGCCGCCGCGCCCGAGGCGGTGGCCGAGCGGCCCGACGGCCAGGGCCGGCACCAGCACCGCGTCCGCCTCGGCGATGGCCTCGGGACCCAGCCGCGGCCCGTCCGGCTCCTCGATGCCCAGCGGCCCGCACCGGGTGCGTTCGGTGAATTCGCACCAGTCCAACGGCGACGGGCCGGTGACCACCGGGATCAGCACCCTGGTCCGACGGGCGAGAGCGCGGAGCAGGGCCCGGTCGAGGGGCTCGCTGGCCAGCGGCAGGTAGGCGGCGACGCAGCCGGTCGAGTCGAGGGCGGCCGTCAGGTGACCGCTGATGGCGGCCCGAGCGGCGGCTCGATCACCCTCGGGGCGGGCTCGCCGGGCGGCGATGAGCTGCCCGCGCAACGCCCGTTTGGCGCCGGCGACGAGGCCGGCGGGATCGCTGGCGACAGGCATGACCAAGTCTCGCTCATGGTGTCGAGGGGTGGGTCGGTCGGGATGGGCGTTACCGTTGGCGACCATGAACTCCCTGGTCGGTCGTCCGTCGGCGGTGCCGTGATGAGGTCGGTGGCCGAACAACTCGAGCGGGTGCTGGCGATCGCGGTCACCCCGCCTCCGGTGCGCACCGCGATCTCCGAGGCGCAGGGTTTGCTGTGCGCGGAGGAAGTTGTGGCGTCCTCCGCCTTGCCGGCGTTCGACCAGGCCGCGGTCGACGGCTATGCCGTGCGCTCGGTGGACGTGGCGATCGCCGCCGAGGGTCACCCGGTGGTGCTGCCGGTGGTCGGCGAGATCGAGGCCGGCGCCCGTACCCCGCACCGGCTGCAGCCCAACCAGACGGTGTATGTGGCGACCGGTGCCGCCCTGCCGACGCTGGCCGACGCCGTCGTGCCGCGGTCGCACACCCAGGGCGGCGGCGCCCGGGTGTCGGTGATCAAGCCGGTGGAGTCGGGCAACTTCGTGCGCCGCACCGGCGAGGACGTGCAGCCCGGTGACGTGGCCGTGCGGTCCGGTGCGTTCATCGGCGCGGCCCAGGTCGGCCTGCTCGCCGCGGTCGGCCGGGACAAGGTGCT
>JBIOVW010000004.1:0-9398 GCA_044867945.1 Nakamurella sp.
GGGAGGAACCGACCCGGGCGTAGGGCGGGAGGTCGGGGCGCCCGACGTCCCGGCCACGCCCGCGGTTCGGACTGACCCTTACGCCGGCTCGCCCCGTCCACCGCGTGCGCCGATCTGACGCTGCCTGGTCCCTCCGTCCGCGCCGCCGACTTCTGAGCCGACATCGCCCGTCACCAGGTCCGGTACGGTCCCGGGTTCACCCGGCCATGATCGACCGCGCCGAGGGCGCCTACCTCTCACGGAGGGCGGCCGCCGGCTGCTGGATGTCACCTCCGGCCAGGTGTCGGCGATCCTCGGCCATTCCCATCGGGAGATCCCGGACCGTAGGGCGGCAGGTCGCCCAGCTCGCCATCCTGGTCAGCGGGATGCTCGGCCGCCCGGTCGCCGAGCTTGCCCGCCGACTCGCCGACATCCCTCCCCGATCCGTTGGAGAAGGTGCGGTTGCTGACCACCGGCGCGGAGTCGAACGAGGCGGCCGTGCGGATCGCGAAGTTGATCACCGGGGCACTCCAGTCGGTCGAGCTGGCGAGGCCGCCATCAAGCACAGAAGGACGGGGTGCAGCGGCCGCCACCTACAGCTCCGGGCGCAAGGGCTATGGCCCGGTGCCGCCGGGGAGCTTCGCGCTGCCGACGTCGAACTCCTACCGTCCCGACCACATCCGACCGGAAGGCGAGTCGATGCTCAGTCGGTGGGTGCGCTTGCCGCCTGCCTGGTCGAACCGATTCCGTCCTCGGGCGCCGTGATCGAGCCGCCTCCTGGCTCCATCCCCGCGCTGACGCGCAGGTGCGAGGAGCCGGGGATGCTCCTCATCGTGGACGAGGCGCAGACGGGTCTGTGCGGCATCGGCAACCGGTACGCCTTCGATGGCGGCGGCGCGGTGCCCGACATCGTGACCCTGTCGAAGGCGCTCGGCGCGGGTGTGCCGCTGGCCGTCGTCGTCACCGGCGCGGAGATCGGGAGGGCGCACACGAGCGGGGTTACTGTTCTGCGCGACCCACGTCTCCTGCCCGCCGTCGCGGCCGTCGGGAACACCGAGCTGGACGTGCTGCAGCCGGAACCGCTTGGCCGGCCGGGCAGCGGAATTCGGCGCACTGCTGCGGTCCGGACTGCTGGAGATTCAGGGTCGGCACGAGGTGGTCGGTGACGTCCGGGGTCGCGGACTCCTGCGGGCCGTGGAACTGGTGCTGGACCGCGACGAAGCGGCTCGCCGACATGCTTGGGGCCGACGTCACCCCGCCGGTGCCTGCAGCTGGAGCTGCCGATCAGCGTCGTTCGATTGGCTCGCTTGGGTGGAGCCTTCCGCATCGTCCCGCCGACCTGCACCGAGCCGCAGATCGTTCTGGCTGCGAGATCCTCGACCAGGCCATCGGTGAATGCGTGCAGGTGCCCGCGTTCTCGTTTCACGTGAAACAAGGGGCGGCGGTCGACGCCGCGTGTTTCACGTGAAACTCGCTGATTCGAGCAACCGTTCGTCGTTTCACGTGGAACATCGCGGGTCCGTTCCACGTGAAACGGGCGCGCGGTGAGGTCCGGCGCCGCGCAATCGAGCGTTTCCGTCCGGCTGCGGCGTGGTGCCGCGGTATCGATCACCGCGCACCGTAACGTGCAAACGGCCGGCGGGAACGCGCGAGACCATCGCACTCGACCGGTCAGGACGGGGATCAGGAGGACACAGTGAGCATCGACCTCGAGGTGGCGCCGACGGTCGGGATCGGTCTCGACGAGGACACGCCCCTGGCCAGGGCATCCCTGGCAGCTATCGAAATGCGTTCCGGTGAGGTCACTATGCCCAGGCCGAGGCATCGCCGGGTGTTCTCCGTGGCCAACCAGAAGGGTGGCGTGGGAAAGACCACGACGACGGTCAACATCGGCGTCGCGTTGGCGCTCGCCGGCCTGCACGTCCTGGTCATCGACCTCGATCCGCAGGGCAACGCGTCCACCGCGCTGGGGGTGGAACGAAAGTCCGGGACCCCGTCGGTCTATGACGTATTGCTCGGAGAGATCACGCCCGCCGAGGCCATTCAAACCAGTCCGGATGCCCCGCGCCTCGGCTGCATTCCCGCCACCATCGACCTGGCCGGCGCGGAAATCGAACTCGTCACAATGCCGGAGCGGGAAACTCGCCTGAAAAAGGCGATCGAGGCGATCGACACCTATTACGACTACATCCTGGTGGACTGCCCGCCGTCACTCGGCCTGCTCACGGTGAATGCCATGGCGGCGGTTGACGAGGTGCTGATCCCGATCCAGTGCGAGTACTACGCGCTGGAGGGGCTCGGCCAGCTGCTGCGCAACATCGGCATGGTGCAGGAGCACCTGAACCCGGGGCTGATCATCTCCACCATCCTGCTGACGATGTACGACGGTCGCACCAAGCTGGCGGATCAGGTGGCCAACGAGGTGCGCAACCACTTCCAGGACATGGTGCTGCGAACCACCATTCCGCGGTCGGTGAAGGTCTCGGAGGCACCCGGATTCGGCCAATCAGTGATGACATACGACCCCGGTTCCCGCGGCGCGATGAGCTACCTGGACGCCGCACGTGAAATCGCCGAACGTGGCACGAAGGAGCAGGCATGACCGGCAAGGCACGCGGCGGACTCGGACGCGGGCTGGCCGCGCTCATCCCGACCGGACCGACCACCAGCACGGTGGCAGACGTGCTGATCAACGGTGCGCCGGCCAAGCGGGAGGCGCCGCCGCTGTCCCTGGTCACGGCGCCGACGGCGATGACCGACGGCGACGATGCGGGCACCGGCACCGAGGAGCACCTCGGACAACCGGACGCCCCTGCTGCCGTCGACCCGGGGTCGCAGGCGGTGGTCGACCCGGAGGTAGGGATTGGGCCGGACGGCCCCAGGTATGTCGAGATTCCGCTCGACCGGATCGAGCGCAACACCCGCAACCCGCGCACGGTGTTCGACGAGGAGGCGCTGGCCGAACTCACCCACTCCGTCAAGGAGTTCGGTCTGTTGCAACCGATCGTCGTCCGGGAGACCGGCCCCGAGCGGTACGAACTGGTGATGGGTGAGCGACGGTGGCGGGCCGCCGAACGCGCCGGACTGGACACCATACCGGCCATCGTCCGGCGGACCCAGGACGCGGAGATGCTCCGGAACGCGCTCCTGGAGAACATCCACCGCGCCAACCTGAACCCGCTGGAAGAGGCGGCCGCCTACCAGCAGCTGCTCGAGGAGTTCGAGGTCACCCAGGAAGAGTTGGCCAACCGGCTCGGCCGCAGCCGACCGGTCATCTCCAACACCATCCGCCTTCTCAAGTTGCCGATCCCGGTGCAGCGCCGGGTCGCCGCAGGCGTGCTGTCCGCCGGTCACGCCCGAGCGCTACTGTCCCTCCCCGACCCCGACGACCAGGAGCAGTTGGCCGCCAGGATCGTGGCGGAGGGACTCTCGGTCCGCGGCACCGAGGAGGCGGTCACCCTGATTCTCGGTCGCACCGCACCCCGTCGGCGGACAACCACGCCCAAGCGCGTCATTCCCGGCCTGGAGAATCTGGCCGGGGCGCTGTCCGACGCCTTCGACACCCGGGTCCGCCTAGAGATCGGACGCACCAAGGGCCGCATCGTCGTGGAGTTCGCCACCCAGGAAGACCTGCGGCGGCTGGTCGCGGTGATGGCGCCCTCGGCCATGGACGCCGCCGCGGTACCGGAGCGAGCGGCCGGCTGATTGCGTCACCTCCCGCCGTTCTGCCCGATCCGCGCCGAGCCCGCACTGAGCGCGGGGTGGATGCAGTCGGGCGTCAACGCGACGCCGACCCGGGCAAATCGGGCACGGTTTCGCCGAGTTGATCAGCCTGACGCCAAGGTTCCCGACGAAGGCGATGGTAGTTCGGGTGCCAAAGACCATGGTGCGCTGCTTCTGTCACGGTTCGGCCGACTCTGGACACTTGCGGGCGCGCCTCACCACGCCCGGGCGCACCTTGCGCACCGCATGCGTGTCGTGAAGTGCGCTCATGTGGATCAGGGTGCGCCCCGATGTCGTGAAATGTGCGTGCGGCCGCTGTATCCCCGAGCAGCGTGGAACCGCGCTGATCAAAGGTTCACCGAACCGGACGAAAGCGACGCGATAGTGAGTGTTGAAACGGCGGGCCGGCCCCTGGCGGGTCCGTCCCCTCAGGTTGAACCTGGGTCGCGCTCGCGGCCAAGCGCCCAGGCCGCACCGCGCTGATCAAAGATTCACCGAACCGGACGAATCCGGCGTGAAAGTGGTTGTTGGATCAGCGGGGGTCCCCCGGGGCCTGTGCTGGACCGCGCATATGGGACGTAACGGCCAGCTTTGGTTTCGACTGAACGGCGGGCCGGCCCCGGGCGGGACCGTCCCATCAGGTTGAAACCGGGGTCGCGCTCGCGACCAGCGCCCAGGCCGCACCGCGCTGATCAAAGATTCACCGAACCGGACGAATCCGGCGTGAAAGTGGTTGTTGGATCAGCGGGGGTCCCCCGGGCCCTGTGCTGGACCGCGCATATGGGACGTAACGGTCACCTTTGGTTTGGACTGAACGGCGGGCCGGCCCCTGGCGGGTCCGTCCCCTCAGCTTGAAACGGCTTCGACGGCTCGGCCGGCGCAGGCTGGCCCGGCGAGATCCACCTGGGCAGCTTTCTTTTACTGCTGAGGTGGATGTGGGGGCCATGCTGGACAGAACGCGGTACCGGCGGGGCGTTTCGGACGTAACGGTCACCTTTGGTTTCGACTGATCAGCGAGGGGCCACCGGGCGTTTCGCCAGGCCCGCGGGCGGCGCGGCCGCGCGGCGCGACGGTTTGGACTTGCCGGCGGCCTCACACCCCGCGGGCGATCGCGCGCTCCACCAGCCCGGCGTAGAGCTCACCGAGCTTACGTCCGTCCGCCTCGGCGGCCATCGGTAGCAGCGAGGTTTCGGTCAGGCCCGGCGACACGTTCACCTCGAGGAAGTGCACCGTGCCGTCGCCGTCGACGATGGCGTCCGTGCGAGAGATGTCCCGCAGGCCCAACGTGCGGTGTGCGCCCAGGGCCAGCTCGGCCGCCGCTGCCGCAACCTCGTCGGCCAACCTGGCCGGCGTGTAGTAGGTCGTCAGGCCCGCCGTGTACCGTGCCTCGTAGTCGAAAACACCGCTGGCGGGGGATATTTCGACCGCAGGCAGGGCCACCGTGGTGTCCTGGTCGTCAACCACCGCCACGGCGATCTCGACCCCCTCCACGAACTGCTCCACCACGGCGATCTCGCCGTAGGCGAAGGCACCCACCAGAGCCCCCGGCAACTCCTCCGGGCTGCGCACCGACGCGGCACCCAGGGCCGAGCCGCCATGTTGGGGTTTGACCATCAGGGGTAGGCCGAGTCTCTCTACCAGCAGACTCATCAGCGTCCGCGCGCCGAGGTCGCGAAAAGTACTGTGCGACATGGATACCCATGACGGTGTGGCGAAGCCGTTGCGGCGCACGAGGTTCTTGGCGATGTTCTTCTCGTAGGACAGCCGGCAGTTCATCGACACCGTTCCCACGTGGGGAATGCCGACCAGCTCGAGGATGCTCTGAATGGCGCCGTTCTCGCCCCGACTGCCGTGCAGCGCGACGATCGCCGCATCCGGCCGATGCTGGGTCAACCAGTCGATCAGTTCGCCGTCGCTGTCCCGTTGCGCAACGTCCAGGTCCTGGCCACGCAGGGCGTCGTGCAGCCTGGCGCCGGACCGCAGCGACACGTCCCGCTCGTGGGAAAGACCGCCGGCCAGCACCACTACGTGTCGGGTCATTCCCTCACACTCCTTGTCCGGGTCATGCCGTGTCCGGGGACGGCGAGGACGGTCCGGCGATCGGCCGCTGGGCGCCGGTGCCGAACGTGCGCATCACGTCCAATTCACCGGCGATCACCCCGGACAGCCGCCGAACACCCTCGGCGATCCGTTCCGGGGTCGGGAAGCAGTACGACAGCCGTAGCTGGCGGGTGCCCAGACCGTCGGCGTAGAAGGCGGTCCCGGGCACGTACGCCACCCGGGCGGTCACTGCGCGCGGCAGCATCGCCGCGGCATCGAAGCCCTCCGGCAGGGTCACCCACACGTAGAAGCCACCGTCGGGCTTGGTCCAGGTGGTGCCGTCGGGCATGAGTTCGGCCAGGGCGGTCAGCATGGTGTCGCGGCGCTCGGCGTACGTCTGCCGGTAGGCCTTGATCTGGCTGCGCCAGTCGAAGGAGGCAAGGTACCGGGAGATCAGCATCTGGTTGAACACGGGCGGGTTCAGCGTCGCCGATTCGTTGGCCAGCACCAGCTTCTCGCGGACTGCGTGCGGGGCCAGCACCCAGCCGACCCGAAGCCCCGGAGCGAACGTCTTGGAGAACGATCCGAGATAGATCACGTTGTCGGCGTCGTCGGCGCGGATCGCCCGCCGGATACGGTCGTCGAACCCGAGCAGCCCGTATGGGTTGTCCTCCAGGATGGCGATGCCCGACCGGCGGCAGATGTCGGCGATCTCGACCCGACGCGCGTCCGAGAGGGTGACGCCGGCAGGGTTGTGGAAGTTCGGGATCGTGTAGAGCAGTTTGACCCGCCGTCCGGCGGCCCCGACCGCCTCGATCGCGGCGACCAGCGCTTGCGGGATCAGTCCCGCCTCGTCCATCGCCACGTGCACGACCTGGGCCTGGTACGAATGGAAGGTGCCGAGGGCACCCACGTAGGACGGCGCCTCGGCCAGGATCACGTCGCCGGGGTCGATGAAGATGCGGGTGGTCAGGTCCAGCGCCATCTGCGAGCCGACCGTCACCATCACGTCGTCCGGGTGCGCTCTGATGCCCTCCAGGGCCATCACCTGGCAGATCTGTTCCCGCAGCTCCTGAATCCCCTGCCCGGAGCCGTACTGCAGAGCGACCAGGCCGTCCTGGGCGACCAGTTCGGCCGCCTGGACCGCCAGGGATTCCAGTGGCAGTGACCGCAGGTAGGGCATGCCGCCGGCCAGGGACACCACCTCGGGACGATTCGCGACGGCGAACAGCGCCCGGATCGCCGACGCCCGCATCCCGCTGGTGCGTTGCGCGTACCGCTGGATGTGCTGGTCCAGGCTCGTACCCGTCATGCCGCCGCCCGTCATGCCGCCGCCCTTCCGGCGCACCTCGCGGGCTACTGGCAAGCCCGCCCGCCAGTCATGAGATCACCCCGAAGTGTCGGCGCGCGACAGCGGGTCGCCGATCGCCCGTCCTATCCTGGACAGGTTGGTGGTTCGGCAAGGCCCACCGGCGAACCACGGATCGCGTCGACCGGGCGGCGGCGCAGCACGCAGGTCAACAGGGAGCGGTGTGACGCGAGCGCTGGTGCCACTGTCGATGTCGACCATCGGTTTGATTCCGGGGCGCTGCCGCAGCTGTGTCGCATGGGAACTGGAGGCAAAGGCGGCGCGGATCGCGGTCGAGTCGGGCGAGGCCGAGTTCGAGAAGGAAGTCTGGTTATCCGGGGTCATGCTGACCTGGGGTTCAGCCGGCCAGATCGTCACGGTCGACGATGAACCTGTCGGTTTCGCCCTCTACGCGCCGCCCACCGCGGTGCCCGGTGCCGCTGCGTTCCCGACATCACCGGTTTCGCCGGACGCGGTGCTGCTGACCACGGCCCGGATCGAGTCGGCGTACCGGGATCAGGGTCTGGCCCGCTACCTGATGGAGGGTGTCGTGCGGGCCCTCACCCGCCGCGGCGTGCGGGCGATCGAACTGTTCGGGCGGGAGGATGCCGAGCCCGGCGCCGCCGACGAGGAGCACTCGTTCGAGGACGGCGACGTGCCCGGCTGCGTGCTGCCGGCGGGCTTCGCCCGCGCGGTCGGTTTCACCGAGGTTGCCCCGCACCACCGCTATCCGCGGCTGCGGATGGAGCTGATCCGGGACATCGGATGGAAGGCCGAGGTCGAGGCGGCACTGGAGGAGCTGTTCGCGAGCGTGACCATCCCGGCCTCCCCGCCGCCGGCCGTCCGCGAGTTGGTGGGCGCCGGCACCAACCGAGCGCGGTACTACGCCGAGTCGCGGATCCGACGTTCGTGGGCCAGCAGGTCGGAGAAGGTGAACGTGCCGGTGTGCGGGTCGTCCCGGCCGTCGAGGTAGAGCCGCTTGACGGCGACCAGGATGCCGTCGGCCAGTTGGTTGCGGAAGTCGGCGGACATCAGCCGACCCCGTTCGGCCGGGTTCGACAGGTAGCCCAGCTCGACCTGGATGGCCGGCATCCGGGTCAATCGCAGGATGTCCCACGGGCGGTGGTGTACCCGGCAGTCGGCGAACCGTGTCCTTGCCACCAGTTCGCGTTGCACCAGGCCGGCCAGGGTCTCGCCGACCGTGGACGTGGCGCCCGAATCGGTGCCGAAATGGAAGGTGGCGACACCGCACGCGTGCTGCGAGGCGGACCCGTCGATGTGCAGGCTGAGCAGCAGGTCGGCGCCGAGGTCGTTGGCGAAGGCCGCGCGCTCCTCCTGGGTCGGGTTCTCATGCGCGCCCCTGGTGAGGGCCACGGACATGCCGGTGGTCACCATCCGGGACTGCAACCGCTGGGCGATGTCGAAGGTCAGGTCGGCGCTGCGGACGTCGCCGACGGTCCAACCCGGATCATCGCCACCGTGGGCGGCATCGATGACGATCCGTTTGCCGTGCAGCCGGGGCCCGGCCTGCCGGACGAGCTGGTACTCCCTCAGGTACTGCGGGCGGCCCCCGGTGACCATCCGACCGATCCGGTTGAGTTCCTTGTACGTCTGTTCACCGAACACCCCGTCGTCGGCCAGACCACGATGCCGCTGGAAGTCGCGGACGGACAGGTCGGTCAGTGGGCCGAAGATGCCGTCCGGGCGACCGGTGTTGTAGCCCATCTCGGCCAGCCGGGTCTGCAACGCCATCACGTCGTCGCCGGTCATCGGGGCGGACAAGGTGTAGGACAGCGCCCGGTCGCCGAGATTCCACCGGGCGTCGGTGAGCGACCGGGTGGTGACCGGGCCGACGATGCCGTCCGCGATCAGGCCGCGCCGCTGCTGGAAGTCACGGATCGCACGGTCGACGGTGTCGTCGAACTCGACCACCGCACGGTCCGCGCCGTTCAGCGAGGGCAACAGCTGCAGACTTGCCAGTGCATCCCGCAGGTCGGCCACCGCCGGCCCTCGATCACCCCGCCGCAGCAGCATCGCTCTCCCTGAAGTCTCATCAGCCCTGGCTCATCGGGCCCTGTTTGGTCTGGCACCTGGCCGAGCCAGGCTTTCGGGCGTCGAAAGACCACCCAGTCGACTGACGTCTGAGCCGTCGACGGGTTCACATCGACCGTGTATTCAACTCACATGGCGGCCGGGTCCGCCCGGCGCCGTTCATCATTCTGCCCCTGATCGGGGAAATTGCCTGTCATTGGCGGGCGCCACGTCACAGCCGGACAACACGAGAGCCGCCGCGGTCCGGACGAACCGG
>JBIOVW010000005.1:0-12871 GCA_044867945.1 Nakamurella sp.
TGGAGGAACACCAGCGGGATCCGGCGCTGGTTGCACAGCTCGATAAAGTGGGCGCCCTTGAGCGCCGACTCGCTGAACAGGATGCCGTTGTTGGCCACGATGCCGACCGGGTGCCCCCAGATGTGCGCGAACCCGCATACCAAGGTCTGGCCGTACAGCTTCTTGAATTCGTGGAAACGGCTGCCGTCGACCACCCGCCGGATCACCTCGCGCACGTCGTACGGGGTGCGGGTGTCGGCTGGGACCACGTCGTAGAGCGAATGCGGGTCCTCGTGCGGTTCCTCGACCGGAGCGATCCGGTATGGCGCGCCCTCGGTCGGCCGCTGCAGCGTCCCGACGATGCTGCGCACGATCGCCAGCGCGTGCGCGTCGTCCTGGGCGAGATGGTCTACCACACCGGAGGTCCGGGCGTGCACGTCGCCGCCGCCGAGTTCCTCGGCCGTGACGACCTCGCCCGTTGCCGCCTTCACCAGCGGCGGCCCACCGAGGAAGATCGTGCCCTGGTTGCGCACGATCACCGTCTCGTCCGACATCGCCGGCATGTAGGCGCCGCCGGCGGTGCACGACCCCATCACGCTGGCGATCTGCGGGATCCCGCGTGCGGACAGGTTGGCCTGGTTGAAGAAGATCCGGCCGAAGTGGTCGCGGTCGGGGAACACCTCGTCCTGCATCGGCAGGAATGCCCCGCCGGAATCGACGAGATATACGCACGGCAAATGATTGTCGGCCGCGACCGTCTGAGCGCGCAGATGCTTCTTGACCGTCATCGGGTAGTAGGTGCCGCCCTTGACCGTCGCGTCGTTTCCGACCACGACGACCTCGCGGCCGCTCACCCGGCCGATGCCGGTGACGACGCCGGCGCTGGGCACGGCGCCCCCGTACATCTCGTACGCCGCAAGCGGGCTCAGCTCGAGGAACGGGCTGCCGGGGTCCAGCAGCCGGTCGACCCGGTCGCGCACCAGGAGTTTGCCGCGGTCGGTGTGCCTGCGCCGGGCTGCCTCGCTGCCGCCCCGCCGAACCGTCGCGAGTCGATCGCGCAGCTCCTCGACCAGGTCCTGCATCGTCTCCATCAGCTACCTCCGGTGCCGGTTGCCAGTCGTAGCACCCGCTCCGCCTGCTTGAAGATCGGGCCGTCGACCATCCGCCCCTCGAACGTCGTGACGCTCCGGTCGTCCCCGGCGTGGGCCAGCAGCCGTCGTGCCCACTCCACCCGCTGCGGCGAGGGCGTGTAGGCGGCGCGGATGACCGGCACCTGGGACGGGTGGATCGCACCGGTGGCGTCGAAGCCCACCGCGACGGCGTCCTCGCACTCTTCGGCGAGACCGTCGGTGTCGGCGATGTCCATGTGCACCGCATCAAGGGCGAGTCGACCATGGGCCTTCGCCGCGATCAGCGCCCGGGAACGGGCGTAGCGGGCCACGTCCCGGTAGCGGCCGTCGTGGCGCCGACTGGCCGTGCCGCCCAGACCGGCCACCAGATCGTCGGCACCCCACATGACGGCGATGACGTTGGCCTGTTCGGCAAGTCGGGCGGCGTGCTCGATGCCGCGTGGGGTCTCGACCAGCAGCACGACCTCGGCCTCGATCGGCTGCAGGTGAGCGGGATCCTCGCTCTTGGCCAGCATCAACCGCTGCATCCCCGCCCCGGACGTGGCGGCGAGATCGGCTGCATGGTCGGCAGTGTCGGCGCCGTTGATCCGCACCACCGTGCGGTCGCGGTCGAGCAGGCCGTCGTCGGCCAGCCGGCGCAGGGCGTCACGGGCGGCGCTCCGTCCGGTCGGCGCCACCGCGTCCTCCAGATCCAGGATCACGACGTCGGCGGCGGCCAATGCCTTGGGATACCGGTCGGGACGGTCGGCGGGACAGAACAGCCACGCCGGGCCCGGGCACCAGTCAGTCATGCCGGCGCCATCCGCACCAGCGTGCTGCGGACCGCCTTCGCGACCACCGTGCCGTCCTGGTTGCGGGCGATGTGTTCCAGGGACACCACGCCCTCACCGGGCCGGCTGGCCGACGGCCGCTTGTCCAGCACCAGCGTTTCGGCGTAGATGGTGTCGCCGTGGCGCACCGGCGCCGGGAACGAGACCTCGGAGAAACCCAGGTTGGCCACGATCGTGCCCTGGGTCAGCTGCCCCACGGAGAGCCCGACGAGGGTGGACAGCGTGAACATCGAGTTCACCAGCCGCTGGTGATACGGCGGCTGCCGGCCGCTGGCGTGCGCGTCCAGGTGCAGCGGCTGGGTGTTCATGGTCAGGGTGGTGAACAGGACGTTGTCCGCCTCGGTGACGGTCCGTCCGGGCCGGTGCTCGTACACCGTGCCCACCTCGAACTCCTCGAACCACAGGCCGCGCTGGACGACCCGGTTGTGTTCGCTCCGTGCATCGGTCATCGGCTCATCCTGCGGCATCGGTCATCTCCTCATCCTGCGTCATTCGACGGGGAGGCCGACACCCCGGGCGATGAGCATGCGCTGCACCTCGGAGGTGCCCTCGCCGATCTCGAGGATCTTCGCGTCGCGGTAGAAACGCGCCACCGGGTACTCCTCCATGAAGCCGTAGCCGCCGAAGACCTGGGTGGCGATCCGGGTCGCGGTGACGGCGGACTCGGAACTGTACAGCTTGGCCACGGCCGCCGCGTGCTTGAACTGGGTCACCGTCGGCGCGCCCGGATGGCCGGCCAGCATGGCGTCCTTCATCGCCGCGGCCTTGTAGGTCAACGCCCGGGACGCGTGCACCATCACCTCCAGGTCCGCGATCTGGAAGGCGACGCCCTGCTTACGGCCGATCGGACCGCCCATGGTGTGCCGATCGTTCGCGTACTGGACACACTCATCGATGCATGCCTGGATCAGTCCGACCGACAGCGCGGCGATCGCCACCCTGCCGTCATCAAGGGTGGACAGGAACTGGGCGTAGCCGCGCCCCCGCACGCCGAGCAGGTTCGGCTCGGGGATCCGGCAGTCGATGAACGTCAACGGGTGGGTGTCGGAGATGTGCCAGCCGAGCTTGTGGTATGCCGGCTCGACGACGAAGCCCGGTGTGCCGGTCGGCACGATGATCGTGCTGATCTCCGGTGCGCCCGACGCAAGTTGCCCGGTGCGGGCGGTGACGGTCACCAGACTCGTCAGCTCCGAACCGGAGTTCGTGATGAACTGCTTGGCTCCGTTGACGATCCATTCGCCATCGACGAGCTCGGCTTTGGTGCGGGTTGCCCCGGCGTCGGACCCGGCGCCGGGCTCGGTGAGACCGAAGCCGGCCAGCTTCCGGCCGGCGACGAGGTCGGGCAACCACCGCTGCTTCTGCTCGGTCGAACCGTAGGTGAGGATCGGGTTGATGCCCAGGCCCACCCCGGCCTCCAACGTCACGCCCATCGACTGGTCGACCCGGCCCATCTCCTCGATCGCGACACACAGCGAGGTGAAGTCACCGTCCTGGCCGGCGCCGCCGTACGCCTCGGGCGCGGTGAGGCCGAACAACCCGAGCCGGCCCATCTTCTGCACCACGTCGACGGGGAAGTGGTGGTCCCTGTCCCAGGTGGCGACGTGCGGCGCGATCTCCTTCTCGGCGAACTCGCGGACCGAGGCGCGAAACGCCTCGTGCTCCGGGGAGAGGTCGAACATGTGACTCCTTGCGATCTGTGGCTTCCGTCGCCAGCGGCGGAGACTGGTTAATACTCGTTAACCTTCGATGCCAGGTTAACACTCGATAACCACGCCGTCTAGGCTCTGAGCATGTCCGATTCAGCGAAGGCGGTCGCGCCGACCACATCGCGCCGCGAACAGATCATCGAGGTCGCCGCCGCGCTGTTCGCCGAACGCGGCTTCCACGGGGTCTCGGTCTACGACCTCGGCGCTGCCATGGGCACCTCCGGCGCGGCGCTGTACAAGCACTTCGCCAGCAAGGAGGCGTTGCTCGGGGAAATGCTGGTGGGCATCAGCGAGCGCCTGCTGACGGAGGGACGGCGCCGAGTGGACGCCGCACGGCCGGACGGCCCCGAGGCCGTGCTGGCCTCGTTGGTCGGCTGGCATGTGGAGTTCGCGCTCACCCGTCCCTCGCTCATCACCGTGCAGCTCCGTGACCTGGCGAGCCTGGCCGAGGGCGATCGACACACCGTGCGGCGGCTGCAGCGCGAGTACGTCGAGCTGTGGGTCGATGCGATCCGGGCGGCAGTGGGCGCGGACGAGGCGAACGCCCGTTCGGCCGCGCACGCGGTCTTCGGCCTCATCAACTCCACACCACACAGCGCTCGGCTCGGTCCGGGGGAAATGGCGCAGTTGCTGCACGCAATGGCGCTCGGCGCCTTGCATGCAACGACGCGCTGACACAGAGTGCTTCCCCCGGCTGGACGACCCGTGTGCGAGCCTGGCCGAGTGCGAGCGGCACACTCAGCACCCAGGCGAAGCACCTCCCGCTACCGCTGGCGGGGCGCGCGGTGAGCTGAGCGAGGCAGCCGCGTGCAGCCGGTGCGGGCCGTCGAATGAACCGTGGTTGCGCACAGATCGATCCAGGTCCGCAACGACGGTTCACTCGACCGGGGCCGGACGGCCGGGTCGGCAAGCCCGCACCGAGGCCGTTCTTGATTGTTTCAATGCTCCAACGGCACGACGGCCGGGTCAACGACGGTCAGCCTCCGGGCATCGATGCAGTTCCAGGCACCTCTACCGGGTCAATCCCGGCTGCTCGTCGAATTCGGGAATGCGGATGCTTGACGTGATTGAAACGATCCATTAGAGTTCCTTCCAGCGCCCGGGCCGGATGGCTCAACGCTTCACCACCCGGGCAGGATCGACCGCACCACCACCGCAACTCGCCCCATCCAGAGGGACCGCCCGGCCCCTGTCACCGTCGACGAAGGAGATGTGCACATGAGCTCCGCACCAGTTGAGAACACCGGGCCCGAAGAGGCAGCCGGGAAACGCGACCCGAAGCGGGCCGCGATGAGCGGTTGGATCGGCAGCGCACTCGAGTACTACGACTTCGCGCTGTACTCGCTTGCCGCGGCCCTGGTGTTCCCCACGGTCTTCTTCCCGTCGGGCAACCCGACCATCGCCCTCATCGCCTCGCTCGCCACCTACGCGGTCGGGTACTTCATCCGGCCCATCGGGGCTGTTGTGCTGGGTGCCTGGGGCGACCGGCACGGACGCAAGAACGTCCTGGTCTGGGCGATGTTCCTGATGGGCGCCTCGACGTTCCTGGTCGGCGTGTTGCCCACCTACGCGCAGGTCGGTGCTCTCTCACCGATCCTGCTCGTCGTCCTCCGCATGATCCAGGGCTTCGCCGTGGCCGGCGAGCTCGGCGGGGCCAGCGCCATGATCGTGGAGCACGCGCCGGACGCCCGGCGCGGGTTCTTCGCCAGCTTCAGCCTGCAGGGCACCCAGGCCGGCTCGATCCTGGCCACCGGCGCGCTGCTGCCGCTCGCCGCGTTTCTGCCCGAGGAAGCGTTCCACACCTGGGGCTGGCGGATCCCGTTCCTGCTCAGCGCCGTCGTCATCCTCGCCGGCTTCATCATCCGCCGCCGGGTGCAGGAGCCGCCGGCGTTCGCCGCGCAGGCCGAGACCGCGGCCAAGCGTCGCCTGCCGTTCATCGACCTGCTGCGCACCCATCCGTGGGGCACGGTCCGGTGCATTTTGATGACCTTCACCAATGTGATCGGCTCCGCGACGCTCGTCTTCGGTGTGTCCTACGCGACCGCAGCCGGCTACGGCGTCGGCTTCTCCACCAGCGACATGCTCTGGGTCACGCTGGTGGCCAACATCGTCGCGGTGGCGACCATCCCGCTCTTCGGGGCGCTGTCCGACCGGATCGGACGTCGCTCGTTGATGATCTTCGGTGGCATCGGTGGCGGTCTGCTGTCCGGCCTGTACCTGTGGACGGTCGAGCAGGGGAACCTGTTCCTGGTCATTCTGATGGTCATCCTGGTGCAGGGTCTGCTCTTCCAGATGTGGAACGCGACGTTCGCGACCTTCTTCCAGGAGCAGTTCCCGATGCGGGTTCGGGTGACCGGGTTCGCGGTGTCACAGAACGTCGGCCTGGCCATCGCGTCGCTCTTCCCGACTCTCTTCACGGCCATCGCTCCCCCCGGGACGTCGAACGTGCCGCTGGTGATCGGACTGGCCACCTTCGGCATCGCGCTCGTCGCCGCGGCCGCCGCGTACTTCACCCCGGAAACCAAGGGCACCGCGCTCGCGGATCTCGGCCAGCGGGACGCGGTCGTCCAGCACTGACTCCAGGCCGCTGACCGTTGAGCAGCCGATGGGCACCGGTTCCCCGGGGAACCGGTGCCCGGCCCCGGGCGACCGATGCGCTGCCCTCGCCACACAGACATCCAATGATGGTCCACCAGCAAGCATCCGGAGCCTGCGATGACGCGCTACTGCTTCACCTCTCGGGTCGATCCCCGGCACCTGGACCTCTACCGCGAGCGGCACGCCGCGGTATGGCCGGAAATGCTGACGGCACTGCGCGACTCGGGGTGGCGCAACTACTCGCTGTTTCTCGGCGAGACAGGTCTGCTCATCGGCTACTTCGAGGCCGACGACAAGGACCTGGCACAGGCCCGGATGGCCGCGACCGACATCAACGCGCGCTGGCAGGCCGAAATGGCCGAGCTGTTCGCCGGCGAGGGCAACCCGGATGAACGATTCACGTACGTCCCCGAGGTGTTCAACCTCAACGACCAACTCCGTGCCGCGGGTCTGTCGGCCGACCCCGGGCCGACCGCGGACCCGGGCTGAGGGTGCCGCCGACCGGTTCACGGCCTCTTCACAGGGCCGGGGATGACCACGATCTGCGAAGGCCACTTCGAAGGTGTGCAATGCGCAGAGCG
Organism: Nakamurella sp.; assembly: GCA_044867945.1. Lineage (GTDB taxonomy): Bacteria > Actinomycetota > Actinomycetes > Mycobacteriales > Nakamurellaceae > Nakamurella. The sequence continues at coordinate 6,825 of JBIOVW010000005.1, forward strand.
ACTCAACCAACAAGATCAAGGAAGATCGATGCCTGCAGACACGAAACTGACGCCGAAGGTGTGGCCGGTGAAGCACAGCCCGCTACTCAGGGCTCCGGAGCGGTTCGTCTCGAGAGACGGGATCCGAGAGCTCATCCAGCGGCTGACCACCAACCTGGTCACGATCGAGGACGAGACCGGCGAGTTCCTGCTCCGCCTGGACGACGGACGGGTCATCGACACCAAGGGTTGGGCGGGCTGGGAATGGACCCACGGCGTCGGGCTCTACGGGATGTGGCAGTACTACAACCAGACCGGTGACCAGGCCATGCGCGACATCATCGACTCGTGGTTCGCCGCCCGGTTGGCCGAGGGCACCACGAAGAACGTCAACACGATGGCCCCCTTCCTAACCCTGGCCTGCCAGTTCGAGGAAACCGGCGACCGCACGATGGTGCCGTGGCTCGACGCCTGGGCCGAGTGGGCGATGCGCGAGATGCCCCGCACCCCGCGCGGCGGCATGCAGCACGTCACGCTCGCCGAGGAGAACCACCACCAACTGTGGGACGACACCCTCATGATGACGGTCATGCCGTTGACCAAGATCGGCCTGGTGCTGGACCGGCCGCACTACGTGCGCGAAGCGACGTTCCAGTTCCTGACCCACATCACCTACCTGATGGATCGCGAGACCGGGCTGTGGTTCCACGGATGGTCCTTCGATGGCAACCATCACTTCGCCAAGGCGCGATGGGCCCGCGGAAACTCGTGGGTGACCATGGTGATCCCCGACTTTCTCGAGCTCGTGGACCTGCCGGACGACGACCCGGTGCGCCGGTACCTGATCCAGGTGCTCGAGGCCCAGGTCGAGGCGCTCGAGCAGCTGCAGGACGAGTCGGGGTTGTGGCACACGCTGCTGGACGACCCGGCGTCGTACCTCGAAGCCTCGGCCACGGCCGGTATCGCCTACGGAATCCTCAAGGGCGTCCGCAAGGGCTATCTCGATTCCCGGTACGCCGCAACGGCGGAGAAGGCGGTCAGGGCGGTGGTCGCGAACGTCTCCGACGACGGCGAGCTGCAGCAGGTCTCGTTCGGCACCGGCATGGGATCGGACCTGGACTTCTACCGGGAGATCCCGCTGACCTCCATGCCCTACGGGCAGGCCATGGCGATCCTGTGCCTGGCCGAATACTGCCGCACCTACTACTGACCCCGAGAGCCGACCGGACATCACCATTCGAGTCGCCGGCTTCGGTGAGTCGCGACAGCATCGTTCCTAGGAGAAACCAGTGATTCTCGATTCATTTCGGCTCGACGGCAAGGTTGCGCTGGTCACCGGCTCGACGCGCGGGTTGGGCCAGGATGCGGCGGTCGCCCTGGCGGAGGCGGGAGCCGACCTCGCGCTGCTCGACCGAGGCGTGGCCGAGGAGACCGCCCAACGAGTCAGGGATCTCGGCCGCCGGGTGCATCGCATCCAGCTCGACCTGATCCAGGCGACCCCGGCCGAGCTCGACGAGGCGGTCCAGTCCGTGGTGGACACGCTCGGACGCATCGACATTCTGGTCAACAATGCGGGGATCATCCGACGCGCACCGCTGCTGGAACATCTGGCCTCGGACTGGGACGCCGTCCTGGCGATCAACCTGGACGCCGTCTTCCACCTTTCGCAGGCCGCCGCCAAGCGCTTCGTGGCACAGGGCAGCGGCAAGATCATCAACGTCGCCTCGATGCTGTCGTTCCAGGGCGGGATCCTGGTCCCCGGATACACGGCGAGCAAGCATGCGGTCGGCGGAATCACCAAGGCCTTCGCCAACGAGCTGGCCGTCCACGGCGTCAATGTCAATGCCATCGCCCCGGGTTATATGGCGACCGACAACACCGCACAGATCCGCTCCGACGAGGCACGCGAGAAGGCCATCCTGGACCGCATCCCGGCCGGCCGTTGGGGCACCCCGGCCGACCTGCAGGGCCCGTTCGTCTTCCTGGCCTCACCGGCCTCGAACTACCTCAACGGCGCGATCATTCCCGTCGACGGGGGTTGGCTGGTCCGCTGACGAATCGCATCCCACCCGCTCAACACCACGACAACCGGAGGCCACCATGGACCTGCGCTATGCGACCAACCCCGACCAGCTCACCACTTTCGATACCGACGAGCTGCGTGCGCAGTACCTCGTCGACAACTTGTTCATTCCGGGCCGGATCACGGCGTGCTACACCCACCACGACCGGGTCGTGCTCGGTGGCGCGGCGCCGGCCGCCGAACCGCTGACGTTGCCCACGTTCGACGAGTTGCGCGCGGAGTTCTTCCTGGCCAATCGGGAACTGGGCATCGTGAACGTCGGCGGCACCGGCACGGTCACCGCCGACGGCGAAACGTACACACTGCCGAACGGCGCGTGCCTGTACATCGGCCGCGGCACCCGGGACGTGGTCTTCGCCAACGACTCCGCGGACACCCAGGGCGCCCAGTTCTACCTGTTCAGCGCGCCCGCGCACACCAGCTATCCGACCCAGCTGGTGCTCAAGGGCCAGGGCAATGCTCTTGAGCTCGGTGACCAACTGACGAGCAATCGACGGACCCTGAACCAGTACATCCACCAGAAGGGGATCCGCTCCTGCCAGGTCGTCATGGGTGTGACCGAACTGCATCCCGGGTCCATGTGGAACACGATGCCGGCGCACACGCACGACCGGCGCACGGAGTGCTACCTGTACTTCGATGTTCCGGAAGATGCCCGGGTGATCCACCTGCTCGGCGTGCCCACCGAGACGCGACACCTTGTGGTGGCCGACCGGCAGGCGGTCATCTCACCGTCGTGGTCGATCCACTCGGGCGTCGGCACCGCGAACTACTCGTTCGTCTGGGCCATGGCGGGGGAGAACCAGTCGTTCGACGACATGGACGCCGCCCCCGCGACCTCGCTGCGGTGAGATAGCCAATGCTCTCAGGTAATCCTACCGAGATTCATGTAGCGAAACGGAGTTGAGTTTGAGATGTCCTCCCCGGTACAAGATCCCGCGCTACTGGCCAAGCTTGCGGGTCACCGGCTCGTGCCGGTGGTCGTGATCGACGACGCGGGCACAGCCGACTCCCTGGGCGAAGCGCTCGTCGCGGGGGGCCTGCCGGTAGCGGAGGTGACCTTCCGTACTGCCGCCGGCGCCGAGGCATTGCGCCGGCTCGCCGGCCGGGGCGACCTCCTGGTCGGCGCCGGCACCGTGCTGACCCCCGCGCAGGTCGACGAGGCCGTGGTGGCCGGCGCCGAGTTCATCGTGTCGCCGGGTCTGTCGCGCGCGGTCGTCGAACGCTGCCTGGAACACAAGGTGCTTCCCCTGCCGGGTGCGGTCACTGCCACCGAGGTTCAAGCCGCTCTGGAGTTGGGCCTGTCCACCGTCAAGTTCTTCCCGGCGGAGAGCTCCGGCGGGGTCGCCGCCGTTCGGGCACTGGCGGCGCCGTTCACCGAGCTCGGGTTCATGCCCACGGGCGGCATCGGCCCGGACAACCTGGCTGACTACTTCACCCTTTCCGCGGTGCGTGCGGTCGGCGGCTCTTGGATGGTGCCGCGCGACCGGCTGGGCGACACCGCACGGGTCACCGATCTGGTCGGGGGGGCGGTCCGCCTCGCGACCGAACTACGCCCTTGACTTTGGTCGCCGGCTCATGCGGCGGACTTCGCCTCGATCGCGTCGAGGTCGCGTACGGCATAGCGGGGTGCTCCCACTCCTCCTCGAGCATGGCCCCGGCCGCTCGCAGGTCATCCGGATTGCCGGCGCGCCGGTGGGCCAGTCCTGGAAAGCGACGGTTGAACTCGGCCTCGACGAGTGGGATCACGTCAACGCCGTTGATGCGCAAGAAGCTCTCGCCGTCGAAGAGCCACGGCGCGTCGATGTCCCCCCGCACGTCGACCCCGCGCATCACGACGCCGGATAGGTCAGCCTGACGAATCGGGCGCCACGCAGTTCCGCGTCGACGAACTCCGCTCCGTGCAGATCACCGAACCGGGTGTGGGTTGCCATGACTTCTCCTTGTTGAGCGCCCTGCCGCGGCAGCCGCAAGCCGGCCCGTTGAGGCCTGCGTGAGATGCATTCGCGTCGACGATCTGGACAGCCGCCGACATGACGACCTGAAGCCGAATCGATCATGCCAACGGCACCGCACACGCACGCCCGACGCACGCCCGGACCTTGGACGCGGCCTTCAAGCAGGTCGGCGGACGTCGCGCCGGATTCGCCCTGCAACCGCACGGGCCCGCTTCGAATCGTGATCACGTGGCTGGGAAGGGACTGGACGGGGTGATGCTCGGGCTTGTAACTTGCAGTTGACCGTGACACCGGCCGAGGAGGTGAGACCCATGAACGCTGTATCGATGTGGGTGCTCCCCTTCCCGTCACGGCCGGGCGATTGACGTAGGTGTCGCCGGGAGCGCCTCGCCAACAAGGCACTCCCGAAAGGCAACACCTATGCACTCTCTGCAGTTCACCGCCGATCCGCCGTCGAACGACTTGATCATTGCCGGATGCGGGCCGACTGGTGCGATACTGGCCGCCGAACTGCGGCTGCACGATGTGCGGGTACTCGTTCTGGAGAAGCAGACCGAGCCCGCGTCGTTCGTCCGCATTGTCGGTCTGCATGTTCGCAGTCTCGAGCTGATGGCGATGCGCGGACTACTGGAGCGCATTCTCCAGCACGGAAGACAGCGCCCCGCCGGCGGTTTCTTCGCCGCCATCAGCAAACCCGCGCCCAAGGACCTGGATTCCGCGTACGCCTACCTGCTGGGTATTCCGCAGCCGGTCATCGAACATCTGCTCGAAGACCATGCGATCGAACTGGGTGCGCAGGTCCGACGCGGTTGCTCGGTCGCCGGCTTCGAGCAGGACGACGAGGGTGTGACCGTCGAGTTGGCCGACGGGGAACAGCTGCGTGCACGCTACCTCGTCGGCTGTGACGGCGGGCGCAGCACGGTGCGTAAACTGCTCGGTGTCGGCTTTCCCGGCGAGCCCTCTCGGACCGAGACGCTTATGGGCGAGATGGAAGTGGGCGTGCCGCAGGAGGAGCTCGCCGCCAAGGTGACCGAAATCCGCGAGACCCATCTGCGATTCTGGCTCCGGCCCTTCGGCAAAGGGGTCTATAGCGTTGTAGTCCCCGCCGCGGGAATCGGCGACCGCGCGGAACCGCCCACCCTCGAGGATTTCAGACAACAGTTGCGCACCATCGCCGGAACCGATTTCGGCGTGCACTCCCCGCGCTGGATGTCCCGCTTCGGGGATGCCACCCGGGTGGCCGAGCGTTATCGGGTCGGGCGGGTGCTGCTGGCCGGCGATGCGGCACACGTCCATCCACCCATCGGCGGACAGGGCCTCAACCTGGGCGTTCAGGACGCGTTCAACCTCGGCTGGAAACTGGCCGCACAGATCCGCGGCTGGGCCCCGGAAACACTGTTGGACACCTACCAGGCCGAACGTCATCCGGTCGCCGAGGACGTGCTGGACAACACCCGCGCCCAGATGGAACTGCTGTCCACCGAACCAGGCCCGCAGGCCGTGCGCAGGCTGCTCACCGAACTGATGGACTTCGACGACGTGAACCGCTATCTGATCGAGAAGATCACCGCGATCGGCATCCGCTACGACTTCGGCGAAGGCCCCGACCTGCTCGGCCGCCGCCTGCGCGACATCCACGTGAATCAGGGCCACCTCTACGGTCTGCTGCATCACGGCCGCGGCCTGCTGGACCGCACCGAACGCCTGACCGTCGGCGGCTGGTCGGACCGGGTGGATTACCTCGCGGATCCCACTGCGGTACTGGATGTTCCGTGCGTCCTGCTACGCCCCGACGGCCACGTCGCCTGGATCGGCGACGACCAGCGGGACCTGGACGACCACCTCACCCGCTGGTTCGGCAGGCCGGCCACCTGATCCCGCCGTCACCCGCTTGCTGGTGATCGTCGACCGAAAATGGGCGGCACGCGGCGGACGGACCACTACGGGGATCGTCCGCCGTTACCGCCAACTGTTCACGGTGTGCGCCAGCAGAGGGAAACCCGTGTACGAAAACGTCAAGCAGGTGG
>JBIOVW010000006.1:0-16433 GCA_044867945.1 Nakamurella sp.
CGACCACCAGCAGCACCGGTCCGGAGGCGGCAACGATTCGGTCGATCGCGATCGCCACCGCGTCGAACACCCGGGGTCGCTGCTCGTCCTCGGGCAGGGTGGTCGGACCCGGCAGCGCGGGGTCCTCGGCCAGCAGCTCCGGCAGCAGCCGGGCCAGGTCGCGGCGTCGCTCCCGGTCGACCGTCGGAAGGACGGCCCGGAGCGCCGGCGACCGCAGCCAGGTGGTGACCACGCCGAACGGCAGCGGACCCTCGGCGGCGTGGCAGGCGGCGACGGCGACGGCCGCGCCCTGCCGGGCGGACCAGGCCCGGAAATCGGCCGCCAGTCGTGATTTACCGACCCCGGGATCCCCGGCGAGCAGAACCAGCCGGGCATGCCCGCCGAGCGCCGAGCGCCAGGACTTGACCAGGCGAGCACGCTCGGAATCCCGGCCGACCAGCGGTGACTGACGCCCGGTTGTCGTCGGCGCCGCCCGGTCCAGGCCGGGCAGCAGCGCACGGTAGACCGCCTCGGTTTCCGCCGAAGGGCGCACATCCAGCTCGCGGCCCAGGATCTCGCTGCATCGATGAAATACCCGGACGGCCGCGGCCCGGTCGCCGAGGGCCGCGTGCACCCGCATCAACAACCGATAGCTGCTCTCCCGCAACGGGTCCAGTTGCAACAGCCGCTCCGCGTCGCGGACCGCGCGGGCGTCGTCAGCGCTGTCGGCCAGTTCGCGCAGAATCTCGGCGAGGTCGGCGCGGAGCCGGTCCCGGTCGGCGCGGACCCACTCGTCGTCGACGCCCTCCAGCAGGTCGCCGCGGTAGACGTCGGCCGCCCGGCGCAGCGCCGCCACCCGGCCGCTCCCGGTGATCGAGCGCAGCCGCTCGAACTCCGCCACGTCCAGGGTGTCGGCGGTGTCGGTGCGCCAGGTCAACGCGGCGGCGGTGACGACGAGGCGTTGATCGGTCTCGGGCACCGCCCGGCGCAGGGTGTGCAGCAGGTGGCGGAGGTTGGTGCGAGCCTGCGCCTCGGTGGACTCCGGCCAGAGGGCGGCGGCCAGACGTTCCCTTGACACGGCCACATCCCGCTCCAGGAGCAACCGGCTCAGCAGCGATCGGACGCGGATGGATTCGATCGCGGGCAGCGGGCGATCATCGATGCGCAACTCGAACGCACCGAACAATCGGATGTCCCACCCGGCCGGCACACCATGAGTGTGCTCCCCACGGTCGGACGGGCAACTCCGGCCCGAGGAACTCGGACCGGAGCCGATGCCCGGGCTACTTCAGACCGTCGAGGACCTTCGCGACGATGCTGTCGGTGTCCAGCCCGTACCGCCGGTGCAGGGTGGGCAGGGCGCCGGCGTCCAGGAATTGATCGGGCAGCGCGACCGGCAGCACTTTGCTCGGCACCCCGGCGAGAACTGCGGCAGAGGCGACGGTTTCGAACAGACCGCCGCGGATGGTGTGATTCTCCAGGGTGAGGGCGAGCCGGTCGGTGTTCAGCTCGCGTAGCACCGTGTCGGCGTCGAACGGTTTGATGGTGGGGGTGTGCACCACTGCGACGTCGACATTGTGCGCCTCCAGCGCCTTGGCCGCGGACAGGGCGCGCATGGTCATCAGGCCGCTGGAGATGAGCACGACGTCGTTCCCGCCACGGAGCACCTTGGCCTTGCCCAGTTCGAAGGTGTAGTCGTACTCGTCCAGCACGGTGGGCACGTTGCCGCGGAGCAGCCGCAGGTAGGACGGGCCGTCGGCGGCGGCCAGTTGCGGCACGGCCTGTTCGATGTCGACGGAGTCGCACGGGTCGACGATGGTCAGGTTCGGCATGCCGCGGAAGATCGCGATGTCCTCGGTGGCCTGGTGGCTGGGTCCGTACCCGGTGGTCAGGCCGGGCAGACCGCCGACCACGTTGACGTTCAGGTTGGGTTCGGCGATGTCCAGGCACAGAAAGTCGTAGGCGCGGCGGGCGGCGAACACCGAGTAGGTGGACACGAACGGGATGAGCCCGGTCTCGGCCATCCCGGCGGCGGCGCCGAGCAGCAGCTGTTCGGCCATGCCGACCTGGAAGAACCGCTCCGGGTACCGGTCCCGGAAGATGTGCATGTCGGTGTACTTGGCCAGGTCCGCGGACAGGCCGACCACCTTGGGGTTCTGTTCGGCCAGCGCGGACAGCGCATGGCCGAACGGGGCGGGGGCAGTGCGCTGTCCGGGTTCGGCGATGCTGGCGATCATCGCGGACGTCTTGGGCTTGGCGGCCTTGATGGTGGTGCTGGTCATGTCAGTTGCTCCCGGCGGGGTCGGCGGCGCGCAGCGCCTGGCGGGCGAGGTCCCATTCGTGTTCGTCGATGCGGATGAAGTGCGAGCGTTCCCGGCTTTCCAGGAACGGCACCCCGCGGCCGATGCGGGTGTCGCAGATGACCACCGCGGGGCTGTCACCGGGCGGGACGGAATCGAAAGCGCCGAGCAGGGAGGAGATGTCGTTCCCGTCCACGCGAACGGTGCGCCAGCCGAAGGCCTGCCACTTGTCAACGATCGGTTCGATGCGCAGCACTCCGGTGGTGGGGCCGTCGGCCTGCAGGCCGTTCATGTCGACCACGCACAGCAGGTTGCCCAGGCCGTGGTGGGCGGCGGCCATCGCGGCCTCCCAGGTGGAGCCCTCGTCGAGTTCGCCGTCGCTCATCATGTTGATCACCCGGGCCGGGTTGCCCTGGAACCGCAGGCCCAGCGCCATGCCGACGGCCACACCCAGGCCGTGACCCAGGGAGCCGCCGGAGATTTCCATGCCGGGGGTGTAGGTGCTCATCCCGGACATCGGCAGCCGGGAGTCGTCCGAGCCGTAGGTGTCCAACTCGGCGACGGGGATGATGCCGGCCTCGGCCAGCGCCGCGTAGAGGGCGATCGCGTAGTGCCCCATGGACAGCAGCACCCGGTCCCGGCCCTCCCAGTCGGGGTCTTGCGGCCGGAAGTTCGCCAAGTCCTTGTAGATCACGGCGAGCACGTCGGCGAAGCCCAGACCCTGCCCGACGTAGCCCTGGCCCTGGACCTGGCCCATGTCCAGGATGTGGTGGCGGATCCGGTCGGCGGCGGCGGTCAGGTCGGCCACCCGGGTGACCCGGTCAACTGTCTGCGTCATTGCGGTTCCTTCGCGATAGGGGAGTGGGGTAGGGGCGGTCAGGAGAAGTAGGAGCCGCCGTTGACGTTCTGGGTGGTACCGGTCAAGTAACCGGCCTCCTCGGAGGCCAGGAACGCGAACAGGGCGGTGACGTCGTCGACGCCGGCCTGCCGGCCCAGCGGGATGCCGCGCACTATGGCCTCCTCGATCTCGGGAGTGGTGCCGTGCACCCGGATGTCGGTATCCACCGCGCCGGGGGTCAGCGCGTTGACGGTGATGCCGGTCGGGCCGAGTTCACGGGCCAGCGCCTTGGTGAAGCCGAGCACGGCCGCCTTGGCCGACGAGTACGGGGTCTTGCCGAACACGCCGCCGCCCTGCTGCGCGGACACCGACGACATGTTCAGCACCCGGCCGTAGCCGCCCTCGATCATCTCCGGCAGGAATGCCTTGGTGACCAGGTACGTGCCGGTCACGTTGACCGCGAAGATCCGGTTCCACAGCTCGACGGTGGTCTCCAGGAACGGCAGCGGGGAGGTGATCCCGGCGATGTTCAGGACCGCACCGACCGTGGGCATTGTCGAGTCGCGCACAGCGTCACGCACCGAAAGCACCGACTCCTCGTCTGCCACGTCCACGGCCGCACCGAACGCCGGCACGCCGTACCGTTCGGTCAGCTCGGTCGCCAGCTTCTCCGCGGCCTCGCCGTCCAGGTCCAGGCCGACGACCGCCCACCCGTCGCGGGCGAAGCGGTGCGCGGTCGCGCGGCCGATGCCGCGCTCGGCCCCCACCCCGGTGATGACGACGGTGCGCTGAATCGTGGTCTGCCTGCTGCTCATGAGGTTCCTCCTGCGGAAGCCGGCCGCCGCGTGGGCGTACCGGAACGATGTGGATGGGACACCGCTTCCCGGGACTCCGGGCCGCGGTGGCGAAGTGCGTCCATCTTGTCATGTCGACTGTTAACAGTCAACAGGATTGTGCACAATACTTCGAGCGCGAGTTGCGACGACGACGGCGGGTGGGCCCATGAGAGGCGCGAAGGATCACCCTGGGGTGGCGTCAGAGCGGCGGCTTTCCTGATGTCGAGCCGAACCCGATGACGAAGGCGGGTACACCGACGAGCTGACGCCGAAGGTCGTTCACTGCACCGTGGTTGCGCATCTCGGGCACGAATGCGCAACCACGGTGCGCTTGGCGAGGCGATCGCCCTCCGGGCTGTGGCTCGCCGGTGAGGCTGGTGGGCGCAGTTCGGCCGCCGTCGACGCCCAGCTGCCCGAGGTCGACCACGCACTTCCGGAACAAGCCGGGACCGCGTGAAGCTGCGACGGTGTCGACAGTCGACCGCTGGCGAGCACCACCTATGCTCTCGGGTGACGGAAGGGGATCGGCGATGGCTGGCACCGGGCTTGAGCTAGGCAGCGCGAGCCTGGGCGGGCTGGCCAAGACCAGCCTTCGTGAACAGGCGCTCGACCAGCTGCGCAACGCGGTCACCTCGGGCGAGATCCAGCCCGGTAGCCGGCTGATCGAAACGGAACTGTCCGCCGCCCTGGGCATCTCGCGGGGCACATTGCGCGAGGCGCTGCGGCAACTGCAGCAGGAAGGCCTTGTCGAGGCAGGGGAACGCGGCCGGCTGACCGTCCGCACCCTGTCCGACCAGGAGATCCTGGACATGTTCGCGGTCCGCGCCGCCCTGGAGGGCCTCGCCGCCTTCATCGTCAGCGGTCGCACCGACCATGGACCTCTCATCGCCCAGTTGCAGGCTGCCCTGGACGCGCTCGAGGCGGCGCGCGGATCGATCAAACAGATGGTCGAGATCGATCTGAACTTCCACCGCCTGCTGTGCGAGCTGACCGGCAACACCACCCTCTTGCGCACCTGGGAGGCCCTGGCCGGGTCGATCCGGATGTCGATCATGTTCTCCGGCACCGACAAGGCCGTCACCAACATGTCGGTACCCCGTCACCAGAAGCTCATCGATGCGATCGCCACCGGCGACCCGGACGTCGCCCGCGCAGCTGTCGACACCCACATGGCCGAGGCCGCGCAGAACCTGCTCGCCCGCGACCGCAGCCCGGACGACGTCCGCAGCGCCTGAGCCTCCATCGGCGGAGCCTGCCGCACGGGCCCGGTCCCCGAGCGGTGGACGACTTCGCGTCCGTGCCGGGTCCGACCGCCCGGTAGGGCGGCTGCTGCGCGCCGACGGGTCATGCCCGTGCACGCGAGACGGGGTACACCTCAGTTGCTCCCTGTCCGGGGCCAGCTAGCCGAGAACTTCATTGTTGACTGTTGACAGTCAGCCAAGTGCCCGTCATAGTTCTTCTATCGCTGTTGACAGTCAACAGTCTCCGGCAGTGCCCGCCCGGGCCGTCGGTCAACGTAGACCTGGTCCACTGATCCGGTGGACCGAGAAAAGGAGCCTCGACGGTGAGCACCTCCCACTCGCTCGAAGGCAACGCCAAGGGCACCACCAGCTCCCGCAAGGTCGCCATCAGTTCGGGGATCGGGGCCACGATCGAGGCCTACGACTTCATCGGCTACGGCACCGCCGCGGCGTTGTACTTCAGCACCGACTTCTTCCCCTCCGGTGACCCGCTCACCGGAACCCTGCTGTCCTTCGCCACCCTCGGCGTCGGGTTCGCTGTGCGCCCGCTGGGCGGCGTGATCGGCGGCTACCTGGGCGACAAGATCGGCCGCAAACCCGTTCTCGTCGCCAGCCTGATCCTGATGGGCCTGGCCACCTTCTTCATCGGCCTGCTGCCCACCTACCAGACCGTCGGCATCTGGGCCGGCATCCTGCTCGTGTTCGTCCGCGTTATCCAGGGCCTTGCCTACGGCGCCGAATGGGGCGGGGCCATCCTGATGACCTACGAACACGCCCCCTGGCGCACCAAGGGCAAGTACACCGGCATCGTGCAGGCCGGCTTCCCGGTCGGGCTGCTGCTGGCCAACCTGGTCTTCCTGGTCAGCGTGCACCTGCCCGGCACCTGGGCCTGGCGGGTGCCGTTCCTGCTCTCCATCGTGCTGGTCATCGTCGGCCTGGTCATCCGCTCCAAGATCCCCGAGTCCCCGGTGTTCGAAGAGGTCAAGGCCCGCGGCGAGATCGTCAAGAACCCGATCACCCAGGTCATTCGCGAGGACTGGCGGAACATCCTGCGCGGCATCGGCCTGCGGGTCGCCGAGACCGCCGGCTACGCCGTGGCCATCACCTTCATGCTCTCCTACCTCAAGACCGAGAAGCTGGCCGACAACACCCTGACCCTGGTCGCGATCTGCGTGGCCTCCGCGATCGGCATCTTCGCCACCAACCACTGGGGCAAGGCCACCGACAAGGTCGGCCGACGACCCATCTACCTGTTCGGCACCCTGGTCATGGTGGTCTTCGCGTTCCCGATGTTCATGCTGGTCAACACCGGCATCGCGATCCTGATCGTGATCGCCGTGGTTATCGCCTACGCGGTCTGCCAGAACTCGCTGGCCGGCGCGCAGGGCTCCTGGTTCCCCGAGCTGTTCAACGCCAACACCCGCTCCTCAGGAGCCTCGATGGCCTATCAGTTCTCCGCCGTGGTCTCCGGGTTCACCCCGTTCGTGGTCACCCTGCTGTATGCCAGCTGGGGCTGGATGGGCGCGGCCGCCCTGTTCTGCCTCTACGGCCTGGTCGGCCTGATCGCCACCCTGGTCACCCGGGAGACCTTCGGCCCGGTCGAGCGGGCCGCCGCCGAGGCCGAGGACGAACGCATGCGGGTCGCCGCCTGACCCAACCACGCCGGTCAACGCCTGGCCGGCATTCACCCTGAACGGGGCCGCGGGAACGACTCCCGCGGCCCCGTTCCGCGTCCGATGACGGCGCCGCCTGAGCGACCTTCAGCCGTCCGTTGACGAGCCGCGGAGCGCTCGCAGCCAGGCCAGGATCCACGCCGCTTCGGCCAGCGCGTCGACGAGATACACCTTGCTGATCCGGCCCCGGGGCGCGTACACGAGATCGATGGTTCCCAGCGTGAGGGCGGTGCCGATCCCGACACGGCCAGCCTGCCGCAGGGCCTCGGTCGACGAGCCGGCGCTGACCTGCACCAGCCCATTGGCGATCATCAGACCGGCGACCGTCCGCACCAGCCATCGATCGACCTTCGGGCCAAGGATCGCCTCGAAGCTGCGCATGTGCAGCAACGGCCACGCCCCGCCGACGATGTTGAAGCAGCCTTGGCCGCGGGCGAGGGCGAGTTGGTTCATGCCCATCCACCTCCCGGGTGGGACGGTCCACCGAACATCGAGGAGCCAAACGCATCCTGTCACCGCGCGGCTTGAGCCGCCGCGCGGCCAGTTCGGTTTAGATTCGACCTCGACTCGGCCGGGCACCTTCGAGCTGGAAGAGTCCACGGGCGACGTACCACCCGGCGATCCTGTGAGGAGCACACGTTTGGAACCCGCCGTTGACACCCGGTCAAGCCGGTGGTCTTGATTCGGCGCCTCGGTCCCCCGGCCGGAAGGTTCGGTGGGTGACCGAACGCCATGGCGAACTCGACGGGCGCCAGGTCGGCCACTCGACTCGGGAGCAGGGTGCCGTGACCGTGGCGGCCCTGCTGCGCGCCGCGCACATCGGCCCGACGCTCGCCGTCACCATCCTGGCGGCGGCCCTGTCGGTGGCGGCGGGGACCTCGGCCGGCCGCACCATCCTGATCGCCGCGGCCGTGCTGGCCGGACAGTTGACGATCGGTTGGTCCAACGACCTGATCGACCGGTCCCGGGACCGCTCGGTCGGGCGAGCGGACAAGCCATTGGCCACCGGCGAGCTGGCGGTCCGGACCGTGACCATCGCATGTGCCGCCGCTGTGGTGGCAGTTGTCGTCCTGTCCCTGCTCTGCGGCATCGTGGCGGGCCTGGTGCACCTCGGTTGCGTGGCGGCGGGTTGGGCGTACAACCTCGGGCTCAAGCGGACCGTGTGGTCGTGGGCGCCGTACGCGCTGGCCTTCGGCGGCCTTACCGTGTTCGTGTCCCTGGCGGCCGGCGGCGGGCTGCCGGAGCTCTGGATCCCGGCGATGGCGGCGATGCTGGGCGTCGGGGCCCACCTGGTCAACACGCTGCCCGACCTCGCCGACGACGAGGCGACCGGTGTGCGCGGGCTGCCGCATCGCCTGGGCGCCGGGCGGACCCGGGTGCTGGCGGTGATCGTGCTGGCGGCAGCGTCGTGCGTCGTCGCCGTCGCCAGCCGCGAGTTGCCCCTGTATCTCCGCGCCGGGGCCCTGCTCGTGGTGGCGGCGCTGGCCGTGGTGGCCCTGCGCACCCGGGGACGTACGCCGTTCCGGGCGGCGATCGCGATCGCGATCGTGGACGCCGTGCTGCTGGTGGCCGCACGATGACCGGGCAGGCACGGCCGCAGCTGTGGGACGTCGCCGTCATCGGCGCGGGACCGGCCGGGACGTCCGCGGCGCTGGCCGCTCTCGCCGAGAAGCCCGGCACGCGGGTGCTGCTGCTCGACCGGGCGGACTTCCCCCGCGACAAGGTGTGCGGTGACGGCATCGCCCCCCACGTGCTCGACGTGCTGTCCGGATTGGGCGCCGGTGACGTGGTCGACGGCTGGACACCGCTGTGGTGGTTCGACCTGTCCCGGGGGCACCGCCGGGTCGAGGACCGCATGACCCGGCCGGTGTGGGTCATTCCCCGCGAGGTGTTCGACGCCCGACTGGTCGGGCACGCGGTCGCCGCGGGGGCGACGCTGGTCCGGCACCAGGTCCGCAATGTCCGCCGCGAGGCCGGCGTCGTGCGCCTCGACGACGCCTTCGCGGCGCGTGTCGTGGTCGCCGCCGACGGTGCCTACTCCATCGCGCGCACGGCGACCGCTCGGCCGCGCGCGATCGCGATCCGCGGCTACGCGCCCACCATTCCCGAGCGACGGGGTCGGCTCATCATCCGGTACGGCGACCGCCCTCAACTGTCGTACGCCTGGGCCTTCGACCGCGGGGACGGCCTGTCCAACGTGGGATACGGCGAACTCGCCGGCGGCGACGTCCGGGTGTCGCGCACTCTGCTGCTCGACCAGCTCGACCAGCTGGTCCCCGGGGCCGTGCCTGACGGATCCGCATGGCGAGCCCACCACCTGCCGCTGTCGGGTTGGGGATGGGGCGGCGAGCAACCCGACGGACCGGTGTTGCTGGCGGGCGACGCGGCCGGGCTGGTCAACCCGATGACCGGGGAGGGTATCTACTACGCCGTCGCGACCGGGGCCCTGGCCGGTCGGGCGGCGGCCGGTGCCCTCGCGGTCGGTGCCCCGGACGACGCCGGCCGACGGCATAGGACCGCCGTCCGAGGCCTTCTCGGCGGCCACCTGCGGCATACCTGGGTCGCCTCCCGCCTGGCCCGACGGCACCGCGTCCTGGCCGCCGGCATCGGCGCGGCCGCGGCCGCCAAGGACGTCTTCGACGACCTGGTCGAGCTCGGTCTGGGCGACGGCCGGATCACCCCACGCGTGGTCGGTGGCCTGGGTCGACGCCTGTTGCCCGGACGGGCGGCGGGATGAGCATGCGCATCCTGGCGGTTCGCGGGGTCCTGCCGCCGCATCGGCACACCCAGTCCGAGATCACCGATGCCTTCGCCGCGGCGATCGCCCGTCCGGGACTGGACGAACGCGTGCTGCGCACCCTGCACGGCAACTGCGGGGTCGACCAGCGGCACCTGGTGATGCCCATCGGCGAGTACGGCCGCCTGGAGACCTTCGACCAGGCCAACGACCTGTTCCTCGAGCATGCCGTGGCGCTGGGCGCCCGAGCCGTCGAGGACGCCCTCAAGGCCGCCGACCTCACGCCGAGCGATGTGGACCTGGTGATCTCCACGACGGTCACCGGGCTGGCCGTGCCGTCGCTGGACGCCCGGATCGCCGCGGTCGTCGGGTTCCGTCCGGACGTGCGGCGGGTGCCCCTTTTCGGACTGGGATGTGTGGCCGGCGCCGCCGGCGTCGCCCGGCTGCACGACTATCTGGCCGGACATCCCGAGCACGTCGCCGTCCTGGTCGCCGTGGAACTGTGCTCCCTCACCGTGCAGCGTGACGACGTGTCGATGCCCAACCTGGTGGCCAGCGGGCTGTTCGGCGACGGGGCCGCCGCTGTCGTCGGCGTCGGGGCGCGATCCGACGCGACGGACGCCGAGCGAGCGGTCGAGGTCCTCGACAGCCGCAGCCGGCTGTACCCCGACTCCGAGCGCACCATGGGCTTCGACGTCGGAGCCACCGGGTTGCGCATCGTGCTCGACGCCCACGTGCCGGGGATCGTCAGTCATTACATCGGTGACGACGTCGACGACTTTCTCGCCGACCACGCGCTGACCCGGGACGACATCCGGTTCTGGGTGTGCCATCCCGGTGGCCCCAAGGTGATCGACGCGGTCCGCGACTCGCTCGGTGTCTCCGACCACGAGGTGGCCTTGACGCGGGCGTCCTTGTCCCGGATCGGAAACCTCTCCTCGGCGTCGGTGCTGCATGTACTCGCCGACACGCTGCGCGAGCGGCCGCCGGCGGCCGGTGCCCACGGGGTGTTGATGGCGATGGGACCCGGGTTCTGTTCCGAGCTGGTGCTGCTGCGGGCACCGTGGGAGGCGGCGGCATGACGACCTTGACCGCGTTCGTGGTGCTGGTGGCCCTGGTCGGGCTGGAGCGACTGGCCGAACTCGTCGTCTCCAAACGCAACGCCGCCTGGAGCTTCGCCCACGGCGGCCGGGAGACCGGCCGTGGCCACTACCCGGTCATGGTCGTCCTGCACACCGGATTCCTGGTGGCGATGCTGCTGGAAGCCGTCCTCCGGCGGCCGGAGGTGCCGGCCGGGCTGGCCTGGTCGATGCTCGCCCTGGTGATCGCCGCCCAGGGACTGCGCTGGTGGTGCATCGCCACGCTCGGGCGTCGCTGGAACACCCGGGTGATCGTCGTGCCCGGTCTGCCGCCGGTCCGCTCCGGCCCCTACCGGCTGCTGTCTCACCCCAACTATGTCGCCGTGGTGGTCGAGGGGTTCGCACTGCCCCTGGTGCACGCGTGCTGGATCACCGCCGCGGTCTTCACGGTGGCGAACGGCATCCTGCTCGCCGTGCGGCTGCGGGTCGAGAACGCCGCGCTGGCAACGTTGCCCGGCGCGGAACACAGGCAGTCCGTTGGATCGGCGGCCGATGCGTGACCTCGTGGTGGCCGGCGGCGGTCCGGTGGGGCTCGCCACGGCGCTGTACGCCGCCCGCGCCGGACTCGACGTCCTCGTGCGCGAACCCCGGGCCGGACCGATCGACAAGGCCTGCGGCGAGGGGCTGATGCCCGGTGCGGTGGTCGCCCTGGCCGACCTCGGGGTGGCGCCCGCCGGACACCCGATCCTCGGCATCCGTTACCTGGACGGCACCAGTCGGGCCGAGGCGCCCTTTCGCTGCGGCAACGGCCTCGGCGTGCGTCGGACCACCCTGCACGCGGCCATGCTCGACGCCGTGTCGACGACCGGGATCACCGTCACCGGTCCGGAGGTGCGCCAGGTCCGGGACCGCGGTGACCACCTGCTGGTGGACGGCGAGCCGGTCCGGTACCTGGTGGCGGCCGACGGGCTGCACTCCCGGATCCGTTCCCTGGTCGGTCTCGACGGTCCGGCACCCGGCGACCGGCGGCGACGCTACGGACTGCGCCGGCACGCGCCTCTCCCGCCGTGGACGGAGTTCGTCGAGGTCCATTGGTCGGCCGTCGGCGAGGCCTACGTGACCCCGGTCGCCGACGACCAGGTGGGCATCGCCGTGCTGTCCTCGCGGCGGTGCGGTTTCGACGAGCTGATCGGGCAGTTCCCGGCCATCGCGGAGCGGCTCGCCGGTTGCGAACCGACCCGGGTCCGGGGCGCCGGGCCGTTGCGGCAGCGGGTCAGGGGTCGGGTGAATGGACGCGTGCTGCTGGTCGGCGACGCCGCCGGCTATATCGACGCGCTCACCGGGGAGGGCATCGCACTCGGCCTGGCCCAGGCGCGGGCCGCCGTGGCCGCGATCACCGCCGGCGATCCGCGACGCTACGAGACCGAGGCGCACCGGATCGGCCGGCCGCACACGGCGCTCACCGTGGGCCTGCTGACGGCGACCCGGTTGCCCGTAGTGCGTCGCCGGATGGTGCCGGTCGCGCACCGGCTGCCCCGGGTGTTCGGCGCCGTCGTGGATCGGCTCGCCCGACCTGCGTGAGCTGTTGTCGGACAGCCGCGAACGTGGACTATGCGATCGGCAGATCCGCCACCCTGGAAGCGGCGTACGCGACCGTGACCAGGGACAGGATGATCAGCATCGCCCGCGCCGGTTGATACCGGAACGACGAGGTGACGCCGGCGAAGAACAACGCGACCGCCAGCACGATCGTGTTCAGCACGTAGGCCTGCGCATTCGCCCCGGCGATATCCGCCTCCGCGGCGGCCGCGTCGGCCAGCACCTGCTCCTCCGCGTAACCGGCCCGGAGGCTTGCGAGATAGGCCTGGTCCTGCACCAGCGGAGTCGGATTGGTGCCGGAACGGACCTCCGCCTCCCAGGCATCCAGGGTCGGCAGGAAGCCCGGCCGCATCAGTGACTGTCGGTAGAACTGCGCCAGACCGGTGTTGCCGGCCTGAACGGCCTGCGCATACTGGGCGACCATGTTCGTGTCGTAGCTCGCGGTCTGGACCGCGAGGCCGAACTGGCGGTTGGCCTCGAGCCGGTGCTCGGCCTCGGTCCGAGTGTGGTCCGCCTGCACACCGGACCACTGGGAGGCCTGGTAGCCGCACCAGGCGGTACCCAGCGTGGTGACGGCCAGCAGCAGCACGGCGATGATCTCGAGCAGCCGGTCGAAGAACGACTTCTGTTCGTTCACGCCGCCACCCCCGGGGCTGCCTCGCAGGCTCGGCTACCCCGGCGGGGTAACGGCGTCTGTGCCGATGGTTCGCTCTGCGGGCCAATCCGCCCACCCACCCTGCTCACGCCGGCGTCTCCTGGTCACCCTGCTCGACCGGTGCCTCGGCTCCGGCCGGGGCCGAGGCCGGCGCGGGACCCGGTCCCGGTCCGGCGCGCAAGGCGACATTGAGGGCTTGGGTTCGGGTGACCAGCTCCCGCCAGAGGTCGGTCTCCCGGTACCGCCAGGCGTCGTCGCTCGGAGCGCTCATCTGCTTCTGCAGGTCGGCGTCGTTCAACGCGCGCAGGGTTCTGGTCTCCGATTCCGCCCGCTCGCGTTCCAGCTCGTAGCGGGCCCGCACGGTGGCCTGGATGACCTCGCCGGTCTTGCCCAGGTCGACCGCGCCGAGCACGAAGCCGGTCATCTTGATGCCGTCCGCCTCCAACGCGTCGCGGACAGCCTTGGCCAGGCGTTGCTCGCAGGCCTGCCGCTGGGCGCCGAAGAACTGCTCGATCCCGTCGTGGTGTTCGGCCAGCGCACCCAGCACCGCGCGGGCACTCGAGTCGCGCACGATGCCGAAGACTCCGTTGGGCCCGTACCGTTCGTGGACCGTGCGCAGGTTCTCCTGGACGAGCTGGAAGCGCACGGTGACGACGATCGTCGCCTCGGTCCGGTCGCCAAGGGTGGCCCGCAGCGGTGGGCCGGACACCTCCAGTCGGTCGAACGCGCCGCGGCTCACCCGGCGGTCCCCGACCTGCCGGTTGAACCCGACGTTCTCGTCGTCGCCCTGGCCGTCGGCCCGGTAGGCGAGCTCCACCGACGGGTACTCCTCGATGATCACCCGGCGGAGCGCGAAGACGAAGTGCCCGCCCGGCAGCAGGGAGCGGTCGGTCGCCTTGCCCCTGGCCATCACCAGGCCCAGGCTGCCGGACGGCACTCGGATCAGGGACGCCGCCAGGATCACCCAGACCAGCAGGCCGATCGCCGGCAAAATCAGGATCAGCAGGATGATCCAGGCCAGTGTGCTCATCGGTCACTCCTACTCGCGGCCTCCGGACGGCCGTCGGTGAGGAACCTACCGACCCGCGATGATCCTGGCATCGGGTGATCTTGCGATACGAGCCTGTCGTGCGCGTCACCCGGAGGGGATGAACGACGGCCGAGTAACGTCCGTGGCCGCGCTGATCTGAAGGCTCGCTGAACCCGGGTGAACGGACATCGGTCTTGGGACGGCGGACGGGTCTCCGTGCCGTCTCCTCGGGTCAAACGGCTTGCGATGGCTCGACCGGCGCGGGCGGTCCGGCGAGATCCACCTGGGCAGTCTTCTTCGGCTGCTGCGGTGGATCTGGAGCGAACCCAACGGTTCAGAACGGCGTGGATCGACGCGAAGGGATTCGGCGTGGCGGCCCTGCTGGGGCGGTACCGGCATTCGCGCCCACGGCCGAGGGTATTTCGGACATAACGGTCACTCTTTTCGATCGCTCAGCCTGGCGCACGCGTCGCGCTGAGCCTCCCCTGGCCGCGCTGATCGAAGCCCACCGAACCGGATAAAGCCGGCGCAAGACCTGCTCTTGGAACCATCCAAAAGGCGGTGCCGGCGCCTGGCGGGTCCGTCCCCTCAGGGTGAACCCGGCGATGCCGTCTCTTGTCTCGGTGACCGCCTCTTGGTGACTGTCAGGCTGATCAACTTGGCGCCGGCCCGGCCAATCGGGCACGGTTTCGCCGAGATGATCAGCGTGACCGGCGCGGCCTCCCGACAAAGGCGGAGCTACCGGACATTTCAACCCGTGGGGCTCGACTTGAACGGCGGGCCGGCCCCGGGCGGGACGCATCAGGTTGAACCGGGGTCGCGCTCGCCGCCAGTGCCCAGGCCGCACCGCGCTGATCAAAGAACCACCGAACCGGACGAATCCGGCGCGAAAGTGGTTGTTGGATCAGCGCGGGTCTCCCGGGGCCTGTGCTGGACCGCGCATATAGGACGTAACGGTCAGCCTTTGGTTTCGACTGATCAGCGCGGGGTCGGTCCGCCGGACGTGTCGTTCGCCTGGGTCAGTCCACCGTCGCCGGATGCCACCCGCGGCCGGCCCCTTCGGGGGATCGGGGCAGGATTGGCGGGTGCCCGCCCGGCCTCGGCCAGGGCCCTTCGCAGCAGCACCTCGACCTGCGCGTTGACGCTGCGCAGGTCATCGGCCGCCCACCGGGCCAGCGCCTCGTGGACCGCGGGGTCGAGCCGAAGCAGCACCGCGTGCCGCTCCGGCTTGCGCGTCGCCGGCCGGCCCACCTGCTCATCGGACACCCCGGCTCAGGTGTAGAGCGAGCCGGTGTTGACCACCGGGGTGGCCTTCTGGTCACCGCACAGCACGACCAGCAGGTTGGAGACCATGGCCGCCTTGCGTTCGTCGTCCAGGACGACGACCTCCTCGCGCTCCAGCCGCTCCAGGGCCATCTCCACCATGCCGACCGCGCCGTCCACGATCCTGGTCCGGGCGGCGACGATGGCGCCGGCCTGCTGCCGCTGCAGCATCGCCTGGGCGATCTCGGCCGCGTAGGCCAGGTGACTGATCCGGACCTCGATGATCTCCACTCCGGCGACCGAGACCCGTTGCGCCACTTCATGGGCGAGCTCGGCGGAGACCACATCCGTTGACCCGCGCAGCGAGGTGGCGTGCTCGGTCGAGTCGTCGTACGGGTGGGTGGTGGTGACGTGTCGCAGCGCCGACTCGGACTGGACGGACACGAAGCTCTCGTAGTCGTCGACGGCGAACACGGCCTTTGCGGTGTCGGCGACCTGCCAGACCACGATGGCGCCGATCTCCACCGGGTTGCCGTCGGCGTCGTTGACCTTGAGCGTGTTGGTCTCGAAGTTGCGCACCCGCACCGAGACCCGGCGATGGGTGGACAGCGGCACCACCCAGGTCAGTCCGGTGCGCCGGACCGTGCCGATGTACCGGCCGAAGAACTGCACCACCCGGGTCTCGCCCGGCGCGATCACCACCATCGGGGCGGCCAGCAGCAGCATGACGACGAACGCTATGACGGCGATGGTGATCGGCACGGTAAGACTGCCACCGGTCTGCACCGCGTCGACGATCCCGACGACCTGCCAGATCGTCACCCCCAACAGCGCGACGGCGCCGAGCAGCGCGAGGAACCCACTGACCGCCCAGGCCGGGTGTTCGTCGACGTCGACCCGTATTCCCGAGTGGCCCACCGGCGTCCGGGCGGGTGGTTCGACCTGCGGGTCGACCGTCGTCTGAGACTGAGTGGTGTCGATCATCCGGCGCCCCCTTTTTGCATCCGAGGAATTGGCTATCTAAGTGATATCACTTTTCCGCCGACGGTGCCAGAGGTTTGCGCCCGCCGCGAACAACCGGGGCCCGGGCGGCGAGCGCCCCGTACCGTCGGATCATCGGCAGGGGAGGAGCGCGGTCATGGGTGAGGTCATCTCGTTGGCGCTGGAGCGTGCCGCGCGCCGGCCGCCGCGGGTCGGTGACGG
>JBIOVW010000007.1:0-13921 GCA_044867945.1 Nakamurella sp.
CCGCCGGGGAAGGTCAGCTGTTTGGACAGGATCGCCGCCGAGCCGACCAGGGACCCGTTCGATTCCGGATCGCGAACCCCGGTCAGCCGGCCCACCTCGATCATCGGCCGCACGACATCGTCGAGGAAGTCCTGCGGCGCGTCGATGTGGAACGCCGCGTTGTCGAGCTGGAACAGCTCGGGCAGGTCGCGGTCGGAGAGCGGCCGAACGGCCCAGTGGTCGGTGCTCATCCGCCCCACTGTGCCGTACCGGGGCCGGATTGTCGGCCGGCCGGATCGGTCAGCCGACGGCCGGTGTCCGCGGCTGGCCGATCTTGTCCAGCAATTGCACGAACTCGGGGTCGTCGATGTTGTAGGGCTTGCCACCCTTGATCCGGTCGAACTCGATCGCCCGCAGCTGGTCGCCCTGCTCCTCGTCGTGCCCGACGACGCCGGAGATGCCGCGCAAGGCACAACCGACCGCGTAGTCGGTCATCGACTTGATCAGCAGCAGGTCGGTCTCGTCCGCGCTTGACGAGCGGGCGAAGTAGCCTGACTTCTGCACCAGCACCTTCTCGGCGCCCAGCCGGCCGGCGAACTGCTTGGCGAACCACTGGCCCGGGTTGATCTGGTCCAGCTTGACGTGCCCGAACGGGTCCCGCGGTATCGGTTCGCCGGCGGCCTCCATCTCGCCGATGATGCTGTCCACCCCGGCGCCCTCGGACAGGAAGATGGTCACGTTCCCGACGGTGTCCATCACCTTGCGCAGCCGGGCGGCCTCGGCCGCCAGGTCGAACGTGGCCTCCGGCACGTAGACGGCGTGCATGTTCCAGGCGTCCCGGGACAGTCCGAACTCGGGCAGCCAGCGCTGGGTGTCCAACCACCGGTCGTAGGCCTGCGCGGTGGCAGCGGTAAGCCAGCCGCAGTGCCGGCCCATGATCTCGTGCACGATCAGCATGCGGGAGTTGGCGTTGTGCTCGGCCACCACGTTGCGGGCGAACACGGCGCCCTGCTCGGCGGCCGTCCAGGCGCCCAACGAGTGCTTGATCGGGACGATGTCGTTGTCGATCGTCTTGGGCAGGCCGACCACGGTCAGGTGGTAGTCGTTCTCCTTCAGGAACCGGGCCAGGTCGGCCGCGGTGGTTGCGGTGTCATCACCGCCGATCGTGTGCAGGACGTCCACGCCGTCCTCGACCAGTCGGTTGGCGGCGACCTCGAGGGGGTTCTGCCCCTCGATGATCAGGCCCCGTTTGAGCAGGTCCTTGGTGTTGGTCAGCTTGACCCGGGAGTTGCCGAGCGGGGATCCGCCGAACTCGTGCAGGAGCGCGGCGCGTGCCCGGACCGCGGGCGTCACGTCCAGATAGTCCTTGGCCAACAGGCCCTGGTAACCGTGCCGGTAGCCGATGATGTCGACCTCGGGCACCAGCTGGGTATACCGGTTGATCAGTCCGCCGACCGCCGCGGACAGGCACGGGGCGAAGCCGCCGGCGGTGAGGAGCGCGACCTTGCGCATCGTGATCGAGGCCTTTCTCTTCTGACGGGGTCATCCCAAGCCTAAGGCGTCCCGATCCGACCGGTTCACTGGTCGTTCCCGACGGCGTCACCGGTCAGTCCGCGCCGTCCGGGCATGAGCGAGGCTTGCCGAGCGAATCATGAGCACCGGGTCGGCGGCCCTCGCGGGGCGACCGAGCCTGCGACGTGCCCCGGAAGGGCGGCGGCAGTGAGCGGGCAAGGGACGCCGACCGGGCGAGGGGGTTGTCGCGACCGCGACGTGGCGACCGTCACACCGCGCGTCCGGTCGGCGGACAGCCGACGGCCGGCGCCTCGTTCGTGATGTCGTTTTTCCTGATCGGGGCGGTGTCGTCACGGACGGTTTGCTTGGCGAACAACGCAGCCTGAGTCGCAGCGTGAACTCCAGCACGTTGACCTGGCCTTGATCGATCAAGCAGAATGGTTCCAGACAGCAGGACATGCATTGACGGTCATGTCCAGCGGTCACTCACAGTGAACATCACGAGCGTTCGTTGAGGAACGCCGGATCGGGCGCGTGGCATCGAAGCCGAGGGGCGCGCCGATCATTTGACACTCCGTTGCCCTTCTGCCGGAGAGCGCCGCAATCCCCAGCTCACCTGTCGAGCCGTCCTGACCTCTTCCTTTGGAGGAGTAACCAATCATGTCCCTGAAGCACGAAACAAACGACCAGCTCCCGATGGAGCCAGACACCGGCGTGCGCGAGTCCGACGACCGCCGCCGCGGCGCCCGGGATTCACCGTCGCTGATGATGCTGGTGCTCGTCGCCACCATCGGCGTCCTGCTCTACACCACCTTCCTGTTCGACTTCTCCAACCGCGGCAACTGGATCCCGTACCTGATGGTGCTGGCGGCCGAATCAGTCATCATCTTTCAGGCGCTGATCGCGCTGTGGACCATCCTGTCCAGCGGGCACAACCCCCGCGGCTACCGGTTCCACAACGCGCAGAACCGGATCTACGGCCCGGACCACAAGACCATCGAGCCGGACATCGACCTCACGCAGCTGCCGATGTTCCTGCACGAGACCCCGGTCGCCCTCGACGTGTACATCACCACCTACGGCGAGGACCTGGCGACGATCCGCCGGACCGTTGCTGCGGCGCTGGCGATGCACGGCAAGCACACCACCTACATCCTCGACGACGGCAAGTCCGACGATGTTCGGGCGCTGGCCGCCGAGCTCGGCGCCGAGTACATCGTCCGGGAGGGCAACGCCGGCGCCAAGGCCGGCAACATCAACCACGCGCTGAGCGTCACCACCGGTGAGTTCTACGTCGTCCTGGACGCCGACTTCGTGCCCAAGGAAGACTTCCTCTACCAGACGGTGCCGTTCTTCGCCGAGGCCAACGTGGCGTTCGTCCAGACGCCGCAGGCCTACGGTAATCTGCACAACCTGATCTCCCGCGGCGCCGGTTACATGCAGTCGGTGTTCTACCGGTTCATCCAGCCCGGCAAGAACCGCTTCAACGCGGCCTTCTGCGTGGGCACCAACGTGATCTTCCGCCGGACGGCGATCGAGTCGATCGGCGGCATGTACACCGACTCCAAGTCCGAGGACGTCTGGACCTCGCTCAAGCTGCACGAGAACGGTTGGAAGTCCGTTTACATCTCCACCGTGCTGGCTGTCGGCGACACCCCGACGACCATCGAGGCCTACACCAAGCAGCAGCAGCGGTGGGCGACCGGCGGCTTCGAGATCCTGCTCAAGGCCAACCCGTTCTCCCGCAAGCGCAAGCTGACCCTGGACCAGCGGCTGCAGTACTTCGGCACCGCGACCTTCTACCTGATCGGCATCGCGCCCGGCATCCTGCTGCTGGTCCCACCGCTGCAGATCTACTTCGGTCTGGCCCCGATCAACACGGGCGTCAGCTTCGGCCAGTGGCTGCTGTACTACGCCGGCTTCTACTTCATGCAGATCATCGTCGCGCTGTACACCATCGGTTCGTTCCGCTGGGAGACGCTGATGCTGGCCACCGCGTCGTTCCCGATCTACGGCAAGGCCATGGTCAACGCGATCTTCAAGAAGGACACCAAGTGGCACGTGACCGGTGCCCAGCGGCGCAAGGCCTCTCCGTTCAACTTCATCACCCAACAGCTGATGGCCTTCGTCTTCCTC
Organism: Nakamurella sp.; assembly: GCA_044867945.1. Lineage (GTDB taxonomy): Bacteria > Actinomycetota > Actinomycetes > Mycobacteriales > Nakamurellaceae > Nakamurella. The sequence continues at coordinate 3,628 of JBIOVW010000007.1, forward strand.
GCGATCACCTCGGTGGTCGGCATCTGGCAGGCCGTGACGGTCAGCGCCTTCACCCTGGCGCTGTTCTGGAACCTGCTGAACACCTTCATCCTCGGCGCGTTCGTGGTCACCGCGTTCCGCGAGAGCCGGCACAACCGCCGCGAGGAGAAGGGCCTGCCGCCCAAGGGCAGCGCGAAGGTGGCCGCCGAGGCCGCCGCGCGGATCGCCGCGCAACCGCAGATCGGCTCCGGCCTGTCCGAGCGCACCTACGAAGGACTGCCCCCGGTGCGGGTCGAGGCCACCCCGGTCCGCTGACCGCACGCAGTGAGTTCCCGTCAGGCCGAGGACGTCCTGAGCCGCCGGTGACGGCCGGCGTGCACCGAAAGCACCACCCACCGAAATGTCCCTGGGCGTGCCCGTAACGGGCCGCTCCCGGGTCCGCCATCCGAGTTCGGATCGGACCCACCCATATTCAGGAGTCACCCATCATGTCTTGGCGCAAGCGCATCGGCCTGGCCCTCGGACTGCTGTCCGTACTCGTTCTGGCCGCCGGCCTGACCATGATCGTCAACTACAACAGCGGCAAGGTGGAGAGCAAGTCCGCCTCGCTGGCCGCCGAGGCCTACCCGGTCGGCACCGACTATTCCGGCACCATCGTTGCCCAACACGTGCACGTCGGTGACCACGTCGAGGCCGGCCAGCCGATGTTCGAGGTCGAGTCCGCCACCCTGCAGCGCGATCTGACGCAGGGTCTGGTCACCACCGACAACCTGAGCCACGCCGTCAAGGACGGCAACACCCTGGTCATCACTGCGACCAACACCGGCCAGGTGGACGAGATCAACTACTCGCAGGGCGCATTCGTGCCGGCGAACTCGACCATCGCGAATGTGCAGGAGGCGGGCACGATGTACGTGGAGGCCGACTTCCTGCTCTCGGCCAAGGACTACTCGCGGATCCCCTCGGGGGCCACCGTCGACGTCGTCCTGCCGAACAACCAGGAGATCTCCGCGACCGTGCAGCAGCTGCAGGTGCGCACCGAGAACGGCGAGGCCCGGACGCTGATCCGCGCGTACAGCGACGATCTGGCCAGCGGCACCGGCCTGTTCGCGGTCGGCACCCCGGTGCAGGCCACCCTGCACCTGTCCAACGACGGCGTCGTCACCGAGGTGACCGACACCGTGACCGCGTGGTTCGGCCAGAGCGTCTGACGCAATCGCCGGATGCCGGTGGGGTCATACCCATCAGCCCCATCGGCATCCGGGCCCGACCGGCAACCGTAGCTTCGCAACGACACCCATTTTGGATGAGATGACTATCAACGAACGCGACCGAACCTCGATCTCAGCAGCCGCCACCACCACCCGCAGGACCCGTTCCGCCCTGATCAAGCCGATCCTGCTGGTCGCCGGGGCCGCCCTGGTGGCCGGTTGCACCGCCACCGGGTCGACCGAGTCGAACTCGACCGGTACCGGTTCGGCGGCGGCCACCGCCGCGGCCGCCCCGGACATCACCGCCGACCTGGCCGGCCTCACCACCAAGAACGTCGCCAAGGTCGCCCCCAGCCGGCTGGCCGACGGACTGGTCCCGCCGACCAACCGGTGGTTCTCCGGACTGGTGTTCGGCGACTCGCCGCAGCCGGTGTTCCCGATGCCGCTGTCCGCGGCGCTCACCGACGAGGGCTTCGCCATCGGCCTACCCCAGGTGACCGCGACCGAGAAGGCGATCATGGGCGGGACCAACCCGCAGATCCAGGTGCCGCTGGGCGCCTCGTCGATGAAGGTCACCGGATACGACACGCTGACCGTCACCTCGACGTACTACGACGGATCGGGCGGGGAGTTGGGGTCGGTGCTGCTGGCCCAGGGCTCGCCGTTCGTCACCTACACCGCCGCGGCCGAGCAGACCCTGGCCATCGAGCCGATCTTCAAGGCCGGCTCCGGCGCGGGCCTCTACACCACCAATGTGGCCGGCCACGACTACGGCCTGGTGATCGGCGGCGGCGCGACCGTCGACGACACCGGCAAGGCCACGTTGACCCCCGGCTCGACGATCACCCTGTTCGGGGTGCCGGACGGGGCGGACGCCGCCTCGCTGGCGACGGCCGCGGCCGACCCGGTGGTCGGTGGCTCGGTCGAGTACGCGGTGGACGGCGAGAACGTCACCACCACGCTGAAGTACCAGACCCGCAACGGTGGGGACACCGCGATCGTGCCGATGGCCGATCAGGCCGTGTCCACCGGCACCAAGGGCGCCGGGACGTACCAGAGCGTCTACGGGACCATGGACGTCTACACCGGCACCTCGGTGACGACCTCCGCGCCGTTGACCGAACCGTCGTACCAGCTGGACGTCTCGGCCCTGTCCGATGACGACAGGGCAGCCCTGGTCGAGCAGATCAAGGCGGACGCGGCAGCGATCGACTTCACCGCAGCCGACACCTACTTCGGTGGCAAGTACCTGTACCGCGGGGCCAACCTGATGACGCTGGCCGAGCAGCTGGGCGTCGACGACGTGGCCGCCGACCTACGGACCAGGCTGACCGCCGAACTGGAGATGTGGTTCGACCCGCAACGCTGCGCCACCGAGGCGACCAAGTGCTTCGTCTACGACGACCAGATCAAATCGATCATCGGGCAGGAGGCGTCGTTCGGCTCCGACGAGCTCAACGACCACCACTTCCACTACGGCTATCTGATCTACGCGGCCGCCGTGGTCTCGGCGAACGACTCGGCGCTGGCCGACAAGATCGCGCCGGTGGTCGACCTGGCGGTCGCCGACATCGCCTCCGCGCAGGCCTCCTCCGCGTTCCCGCAGTACCGTAACTTCGACCCGTACGCCGGCCACGCGTGGGCCTCCGGCAGCAGCCCGTTCGCCGACGGGAACAACCAGGAGTCCTCCAGCGAGGCGGTCAACGCGTGGAACGCGGTGGCGTTGTGGGCCAAGGTCCGCGGCAACACCGACCTGCAGACCCAGGCGACCTGGATGATGAGCAGCGAGGCCAACGCCGCCAAGCTGTACTGGACGAACACGGACCTGACCGAGTTCCCGGCGTTCACCGGCACCATCGCGGCGATGAACTGGGGCGGCAAGCGCGACTACGCCACCTGGTTCAGCGCCGAGCCGGGCGCGATGCTGGGCATCCAGCTGATCCCGATGGGCTCGTACTCGACCTATCTGGCCGGCGACACCGACCGGATCACGGCGAACCTCGAGCAGGGGGCCGCAGGCGGATACGGGGTGCAGTTCGGCGAGTACATGGCGCAGTACCTGGCGCTGGCCGATCCGGCCGCCGCCCGGTCCGAACTGGCGAACCTGCCGGCCGAGATCGACAACGCCACGACCAAGTCCTACGTGATGGCGTACGTGTTCTCGCGCGCCGACTCGTCCGGCTCGTAACGTGCCCGATTGAGTCGGGCCTAGGCCTCACCCCCCGGCGACTGGACCGTCAACCCGCCGGCCGGGGAGTGAGTGGGGGAGCCTCGGTCGCCCCGGCCTGAAAAGGGACAGGGCCGGGGCGACCGCGGTGATGCTCCCGATCGGGGATGGTACTCACCGGCGGTCTTCGGAGCGCGAATCACCATCCATAGACAGCATCAGCCCGGACCTGGTTCGCCAGGTCCGGGCTGGTTCATTCTCTGTCGTCTGCACGCCCAGTGCGCTGATCGCGCGGCGATTGGCGTCGACCTTGATGGTCAGGTCGGCCAGGTCGCGATCGCGCGCGGCAGCCAGGTGGCCGACCGCCGAGGCGTCTGCGGCCACCTCTTCGATGCGCGTCTCCAGCGCGGAGACCCGGGACTCCAGCTCGTCGGGCATCGATCGAGGCTAGCCGGCGACCCGCGCCGCGAAACCGCCGGCTGCGGACTGTGGATAACTCCCCAACCGGCGGATCCAGGTTCACCGGGCCCCCGTGAGAATCAGATGGGCGACCAATGCGGTCCATCCGGTCTGATGCGAAGCGCCCAACCCCATGCCCGTGTCCCCGTGGAAGTACTCGTGGAAGGCGATGTTGTCCTTCCACCGGGGGTCGGTGGCCAGCAGCTCGTACCAGCCGTGCACCGGTCGCCGACCGTTGGGCCCGGGCAGGAAGATCGACACCAGCCGGCGGGAGATGTCGTCCGCGGCTTGGCCGATCGTCAGCCGGACACCCGAACCGGTCGGGTACTCGACCATGAGGTCACCGGGCGCCAGCCGATCGTAGTCCCGCAGCGCCTCCACCAGCAGCACATTCAGCGGCATCCAGATCGGCCCGCGCCAGTTGGAGTTGCCGCCGAACAGGTTCGTGCTGGACTCGGCCGGTTCGTAGTCAACCGACGCGACCGAATCGCCGATTCGCACCGAGAACGGGTGCTCCCGGTGCCAGGCCGAGATCGACCGGATGGCCACCGGGATCGCGGCATCGTAGAACTCGTCCGCCTCGGCCCGTCGCCGCGCCAGGATCAGGTCGAACTCGTCGGCCAGGTCGATCGGATGGATGACCAGGCCCGACGGGTCGGCGTCCAGCGCCGGGTGCGGCACCCCGACCAGCCGCACCCGCACCCGCGCGGTGCCGCCGGCCGGGGACCCTCAGTGGGTAGTGCAGGGCTGCCTTGGTGCCGTGGTGAACGGGGTTGACGGTGGCCGCGCCGTGCAGCACATGGTCATCGATCCCGTCCTTCGGGTACGGCGTTCCATTTGATCCGCCGAAGAGTCTGGCCACGTTGGGCTCGTTCTCGCAGAGCAGCGGCTCGGGATCACCGTCGCCGACCATCACCAGCGGCCCGGACCGGGAGTGGTCGCCGACGATCCGCCCGGCGGCCCACCGCAGGCCCGGCTTCGGATGGTCGGAGTACCCCCACGACCATGTGTTGCGGAACCACAGGGTGGGCAGTACCTGGATCGTGGCCTCGTCCGGGCCGGCGTTCTCCACGGTGATGTTCATCAGCAGATCCCGCGGCCCGGCCTTGGCGTAATCGACGGTGACCACCCAATAGCGGTTCCCTCGAAGATTCCGGTGTCGACCAGTTCGTACTCCGGGTCGAGTTTGCCCCGCCGGGCGTTCTCGGCGATCAGGTCGTCATACGGAAACGCCTGCTGCGGATAGTGGCAACGCCAGGTGTTCCAGGAGTGGGTCGGGGTGCCGTCGAGATACCACCAGTATTCCTTGACGTCCTCGCCGTGGTTGCCCTGCGGGCCGGTCAACCCGAACATCCGCTCCTTGAGGATCGGGTCGACGCCGTTCCACAGGGCCAGGGACAGGCACCAGTTCTGGGTGGCATCGCAGAAGCCGGCCATGCCGTCCTCGTTCCACCGGTACACCCGGGACCGGGCGTGGTCGTGCGGGAAGAAGTCCCAGGCGTTGCCGTCGGCGCTGTAGTCCTCGCGCACCGACCCCCAGGCCCGCTCGGACAGATACGGACCCCAGTCACGCCAAGGAGCGAACCCGGCGTCGGCCTCGGCCAGCCGCCTGCTTTCCGCCATGGAACCGGCCGAACCCGATGCGGTACCGGCGCCGTCGGAGGAGCGCAACGCCATGGTGCAGACCCCTTCGCACTCGCTCAGAGCTTCGGTTGGTCGGCCTCGTCGTCGGCCCAGGCGATCCGGCCGACCGAGTCCTCCAACTCCAGGTCGGCGACCTTCTGGTGATGGAAATAGTCCTCGGCCCAGTGCAGGAAGGCATCGACCCGGCTGTGCATGCCGGACAGCAGCACCGCATGCAGCCCGAGCCACGCAATGAACGCCAGCGGCCCCTCGAGATGGTGTCGGTGCTTTCCGATTTCGGCCACAGCGGCGTTGCGGCCGATCATCGCCATGATGCCCTTGTCGTGGTAGTGGAAGGGCTTCGGCTCCTTACCCCTGGCGACGGCCACGATGTTTCGGGCCGCCCACCGGCCGGACTGTTCGGCCACCGACCCCAGCTGCGGAAGGGCACGGCCATTGGCACCGGGGATGTTGGCGACGTCGCCGATCGCGTAGACCCCCGGACAACCGGGCACCGACAGATCTTCGGTCACATCGATCCGCCCGCCCCGCCCCTGAGGGATGCCGGAGTTGCCGACGATCGGCGCGCCGGAGATGCCGCCGGCCCAGATCACGGTGTCGGTGGCCACTGTCGACCCATCGGACAGGCTCACCGAGTCGGCCTGCACGCCGGACACGGCGACCCCGAAGCTGAGCTGCACACCCTTCTCGGTGAGCTTGTCCAGGGCGTACTCGTGGGACTTGTCGGTGAACGGCTTGAGCAGGGCGTTGCCGTGATCGACGAGCCGGACGGTGGCCTCGGCCCGCAATTTGCCCTGCTCCTTCAGCGCGCCGAACAGTTCGGCCAGCGCCCCGGCGGTCTCCACCCCGGTCGGGCCGCCCCCGCAGATGATCACCTGGTACGGGTCGGCCTTCGCCTCCGGGTCACACAGGGTCCGCAGTCGGTCCCGCAGGTGTTGGCGCAACCGCCGGGCGTCGAGCACGGAGTACAAGGGGAAGGAGTGCTCGGCGGCGCCGGGCACACCGAAGAAGTTGGCTTGCGACCCGGCCGCGATCACCAGGTAGTCGGCGCTCACGTCGCCGACCGAGGTGGTGACCGTGCGGGTGGCCGGGTCGATCGCGCTGACCTCCAGCGTCGCGATCGAGGCGGCAGCTATGTCCTTGAACGCCGTGGCGAGCGGGCGGGCGACGTCCTCGGCGGGCAGCTGGGAGCTCGCAACCTGGTAGAGCAACGGCTGGAACTGGGTGTAGTTGTGCCGGTCGATCAGGGTCACGTGCACGTCGTGGTCGGCAAGTTCGGCGGCGCAGGCCACCCCGGCCATCCCGCCGCCGACGACGATCGCTGTGCTCACGAATCCTCCAGTTGCTGTCATGCGGTGCGCTGCATGCTGTTCCGACGGGTCCCGACGTGGCGAACCGGATCCTGGCCGGCGCCATCAGATCCATCGACTCACCCCGATGCATCACCGATTTGACGGCATCCTACGTAGTGGGCGGGTGCCTGTGGCTGCCCATCGAAGCAGCCTCTTCCCGATGCCGGGCCGATGCCGGTCCTTCGCCAATCTGGTGGAGGCAATCAGTCGTTTGGTCGGACCGGACCGTCAGGGTGCGAGGTGGACCCCACCGATCGGGGCTCAGCCCGGCGCCCGACCGGTGGTGTCACGGACGTGCAGCTCCGGCTCGACCAGCTGATCCAGCCGGTGGTCGACGCCCCGGTCCAGCCTTGCGACCGCACGGTCAACGGCCAGCCGGGCCAGCCGCGCGGGGTTCTGACCGACGGTGGTGAGGCTGATGTAGGAGATGCGGGACAGTCGGCTGTCGTCGTAGCCGACGATCGAAAACTGATGTGGCACGCCGATTCCCGCCCGGACGAAGGTGTCGAGGAGGCCGCTCGCGCAGCGGTCGTTGAAGCCGATGGCTGCAGTGATCTCGCCGAGCCGGGGAATCAGGAGCCCGGCCGCGGCCACCCCGTCCTCCTCGATCGCCCCGCCGGGCAGCACCACCCCGCCGCCGGGCAGGCCATACTTCTTCGCGGCGATCTCGAAACCGCGCAGGCGCTCTCGTCCACCGGGGGCGGTGCCGCCATCGAGGTAGGCGATGCGGTGGTGACCCAATTCGACCAGATGGGACACCGCCAGGTCCATGCCGACCTGATCGTCCACCCGTACGCAGTCGATCGTTGTCGAGCGGACGGCGCGGGCGACGGCCACGATCGGCTGCCGCTGGGCGATCTCGTTGAGCCTGGTGGTGTTGGTGCGAGGGCCGAGCATGATCAGCGCCTCGCACCGTTCGTCCTGCAGTGTGGCGATGGCCCGGGACTCGGTGCGGCCGGGTGCGACACCCGAAAGCATCACTCCGTACCCGGCGGGTTCGGCCGCCGCGTAGATGCCCTCGATCAGGTCCCCGTGGAAGGCCTGCTGCACCTCGAAGGTGACCCCGAGCAACCGGGACCTGCTTTGCCGTAGCAGCTTGGCCCGCCGGTCGGGGCGGTAGCCGAGGTCCTCGGCGATCGCCTTGACCCGGGCGCGGGTGGCCTCGCTGGCGCCGGGGGCGTCGCGCATGACGATCGAGGCGAGGGCGACCGAGACCCCGGCGGCCGCGGCCAGATCGGTCAGTGTGGTGCGGCGCTGGGGATCGATCGGTCCGGCCATGGCGTTCCTCCTTCGAGCTAGAACGTTACAGGAGAAAGGCAGCCTTTGTCTTGACAATCTCGCGGCAGCGGCCCTAGAGTCTCCCTACGAGCTAGAACGTTCTAGAAGGAGAGAGACGATGACGGACGACAGGGCCCCGGTGCGAGTGGGTCTGATCGGATCGGGATGGATCGGCCGGTTCCACGGCGAATCCCTCGCCCGGCGGATACCCGAGACCGACCTGGTCGCGGTGGCCGATCCGGCACCGGGGGCGGCCGAGCGGGTGGCCGGTGAGCTTGGTGCCGTCCGCTGGTACATCGACGCCGCCGAACTGATCGCCGACCCCGACGTCGAGGCGGTCGTGATCGCCTCCCCGGCCCGGTTTCACACCGATCTGGTGGTGGCCGCCGCGACAGCCGGCAAGGCGATCTTCGTGGAGAAGCCGATGGCGCTGTCCATCGCCGACGCCGACCGGGCGATCGCCGCGGCCGCGACCGCGGGAGTGCCGCTGCAGGTCGGTTTCAACCGCCGGTTCGCTGCCGGGTTCGCCGCAGCGAGGCAGGTCATCGACGAGGGCGGTATCGGCACCCCCCAACTGCTGCGATCGCTCACCCGTGACCCCGGCGGCTTCGACCCGGCCGCGGTCAAGCCGGGCACGATCTTCCTCGAGACCCTGATCCACGACTTCGACACGTTGCGCTGGTTCAACCCCGGCGCTTCCGTGCTGGACGTGTACGCGGTGGGTGACGCCCTGATCCACCCTGAATACTCCGACCGTGGCCTGCTGGACACCGCGGTGGTGACGATCCGGTTCGACAACGGAGCGATCGCCGTCGCCGAGGCCAACTTCTCTGCCGCCTACGGCTACGACGTGCGCGGGGAGGTCTTCGGCTCGGCCGGCATGGTCACCGCCGGCGACGTGCACGCCAACGAGATGCGGCACTACCACTCCGGCGGCGCCGCCGCCCCGACCACCCGGCTGAACATCGACCTGTTCCGGGACGCCTACACCCAGGAACTGGCCGACTTCGCCGCCAACGTGCGCGGTGCGGCCCGTCCGGTGCCTACCGGCCAGGATGCCCGCGAAGCCCTGGCGATCGCGCTGGCCTGCATCCGGTCCGTGGAATCCGGCGCCCGTGTCGCCCTGTCGGAGGTGACCGCATGACGGGGGAGGTGCCCGGCGCGGCGTACCGGCTCGCCGCCTCCGCCGAGATGCTGTTCGTCGACCAGCCCTTCCTGGACCGGGTGCAGCGCATCGCCGACGCCGGCTTCCTGGTCGAGATCTGGGACTGGACCGTCAAGGACATCCTCGCGCTCGCCGCGTCGGACGCGACGATCGTCTCGATGACCGGCTACATCACCGGCAACCTCACGCGACCGGACGGCATCGCGGAGCTGCTGGACACCGCCGCGCGGTCGTTGGAGATCGCGGACAGGCTGAACTGTCCCGCGCTGAACCTGCACGGCACCGGCCTTGACGACAAGGGACTGCCGGTGCGGCCGGTGGAGGTGGTGACCGGGCCGGAGTGGGTGACCGCGGTGCGCACCCTGGAGAAGATCGCCGCGCTCGGCGAACGAGCCGGTCGGGTGTTCAACCTGGAGAACCTGAATACCGCGGTCGACCACCCGGGCGCGCCGTTCGCCAGGGCGGCCGACACCCTGGCCCTGGTCGAGGCGGTGGGTAGCCCGCACCTGCGGATGAACCTGGACCTCTATCATGCGCAGATCGGCGAGGGGAACCTGATCGAGCTGGTGCAGCGGGCCGGCGACCTCATCGGCGAGATCCAGGTCGCCGATGTGCCGGGCCGCTGCGAACCCGGCACCGGAGAGATCAACTACTCCGCGGTTGCCGCGGCCCTGCGCACGATGGGGTACGGGGGAGTGGTCGGACTCGAGGGTTGGGCGTCCGGCGATCCGGGGTCGGCCCTGGACGCCTTCCGCGCGGCGTTCACGCCCTGACGGGGTGTCGCGGTCCGAGCCGGTCACAGCGGAGCGGGCGACGAGAATCGAACTCGCGTCATCAGTTTGGAAGACTGAGGCTTTACCACTAAGCTACGCCCGCCGTACACCGCCCGGTGGCAGGTGCACGAGAATGCTAGCGCACTGGGTACCCTCGATCGGTCACACCGGTCGTGCCGGTGCGGCGGCGGGGTGTAGCGCAGCTTGGTAGCGCGCCTGCTTTGGGAGCAGGATGTCGCAGGTTCAAATCCTGTCACCCCGACCAG
>JBIOVW010000008.1:0-5710 GCA_044867945.1 Nakamurella sp.
GCCCCACCAGCCTTGCCAACGCCGCCATGCTCTGCGGTTATCACCACACCCTGATCCACCAGGGCGACTGGCAAATCCGGATGGCCAAAGACGGCCACCCCGAAGTCATCCCACCCACCTGGATCGACCCCGACCAACGACCCCGCCGCAACCACCTACACCGGCTCCGACAGTGACCGGGAGCCCGGAACCGGTGGGGAACCGGACGCACCGAACCGGTGGGGAACCGGACGCACCGAACCGGCGGGGAACCGGACGCACCGGACCGGTGGGAACCGGGCTCCGGTCCGGTTCCCAGCGGGCGGCGGCCGGCGAGTCCATCGCCGCGTCGGCACCCCGTCGTCGGCGGGTCACGTCGGTCGGCACCGAGAGTGGCCGGACGGCCGGCACCTGGGGTCCATCGTTCCGCGGCACATCGGCAGCATCTTCCAGGCGCGCTTCGACGTCAGGGTCGTCGACCTGCGTGGCGGATCGAGCCGATCCAGGTGTCTGCCTACACCCGCCGATAGGCCAGCGAGCCGCAGCGCTGGTTCGCCGATCTTGTCGTCGGTCCGGCTGGCCACCGAGCGACTGAGGTGAGCGACGCCGCTCAGAACTTCACCACGGAGCGCAGCACGTCGCCGTGGTGCATCCGCTCGAACGCGGCGTCGATGTCGCCGATGCCGATCGTCTCGGTGACGAACGCGTCCAGCGGCAGCCGGCCCTGCAGGTGAAGGTCGATCAGCATCGGGAAGTCCCTGCTGGGCAGACAGTCCCCGTACCAGGACGACTTGAGCGACCCGCCCCGGCCGAACACGTCCAGCAGCGGCAGGTCCAGCGTCATGTCCGGCGTCGGCACCCCGACCAGCACCACCGTGCCGGCCAGGTCCCGGGCGTAGAACGCCTGCCGGTACGTCTCCGGGCGACCCACGGCGTCGATCACCACGTCCGCGCCGTTCCCGTCCGTCAACGACCGGATGCCCTCGACCGCATCGGCCAGCTTCGAGTTGATGGTGTGCGTCGCACCCAACTCGGTGGCCTTGGCCAGCTTGCGGTCGTCGATGTCCACGGCGATGATCCGCCCCGCCCCGGCCAACCTGGATCCGGCGACCGCGGCCGCACCGACGCCGCCGCAGCCGATCACCGCGACCGAGTCCCCCCGGCCCACCGCGCCGGTGTTGATAGCCGCACCGATGCCGGCCATGACCCCGCAGCCGAGCAGGCCGGCCACCTCCGGCGGCGCGGTCGGGTCGACCTTGGTGCACTGGCCGGCGGCGACCAGGGTCTTCTCCGCAAACGCGCCGATGCCGAGGGCGGGCGAGAGTTCGGTCCCGTCCGGCAAGGTCATCTTCTGGGTGGCGTTGAAGGTGGCGAAGCAGTACCACGGCCGGCCCCGCCGGCATGCCCGGCAGGTCCCGCAGACCGCGCGCCAGTTCAGGATGACGTAATCTCCCGGTTCGAGGTCGCGGACGCCGCCTCCGACGGACTCGATGATGCCCGCGGCCTCGTGCCCGAGCAGGTACGGGTAGTCCTCGCCGATCCCGCCCTGCACATAGTGCAGGTCGGTGTGGCAGACCCCGCAGGCCAGCACCTTGACCACGGCCTCGCCCGGTCCGGGGTCCGGCACGGTGATCGTCACCAGTTCCACCGGGGCGTTCTTGGCGCGGGCGATGACGGCCTGGACCTGCTGGGGCACAAGGGTTCCTTACTGTCTGGTCGACCCTGTCTGGTCGATACTGTCCGGTCGAAGAGGGGACGGGTGGAGGTCAGCCGGCGACGGCGCCGGCCGCCCAGTTCTGGAAGTCGGCGATGTGGTGCTCGCTGGGCACCAGCACCCCGCCCTTGGCGTACACCTTGGAGTCGGTGGCCGCCTGGCACAGCTCGCAGGCCTCGAAGTCCTGCCTGTTGACCCGGTCGAACAGCTCGATCGACTTGGCCAGGTCGACGTCGGAGGCGACGACCTCGTGCAGGTACAGCCAGTCGCATTCGACGACGGTGCGGTCGGGGGCGAGCGGGAACATCCGGTGGAAGATGACGTGGTCGGGCACCAGGTTGACGAACACGTTGGGCCGCACGGTGACCGCGTAGTAGCGGCGGTCCTGGTCGTCGGTGACGCCGGGGAGCTTGTCCACCCCCTCGGACCCGTCGACGGTGAAGCCCTGCACGTCCGCGCCGAACCGCGCGCCATGGCCGACGAAGTACTGGGCGGCGAATCCGTCGGCGAACTCGGGCAGCACCTCGGTGAGCTCGGGGTGGATGGTGGCGCAGTGGTAGCACTCCATGAAGTTCTCGACGATCAGCTTCCAGTTGGCCTTCACGTCATAGGTGATCCGCCGGCCGACCTCGAGCGTCTCGATGGCGTAGTGCTCGATCGACTCGATGTCGCCCAGCCGCGACCGCACCGCCCCCATCGCCGTGTCCTCGAAGGACGGCGCCTCGTCCGCCACGCACACCCAGATGTAGCCGAGCCACTCCCGCACGTGCGCGGTGCGAAGGCCGTACTCCTCGCGGCCGACGTCGGGCATTCTGGTCAGGTTGGGGGCGGCGATCAGCTTGCCGTTCAGGTCATAGGTCCAGGCGTGGTACGGGCACTGGAACGAGCGCCGGCCCTGCCCGCTCTCCGCACTGCACAGGCGGGCGCCGCGGTGCCGGCAGACGTTGAAGAACGCCCGCGCCTCGCCATTGCGGTTGCGGCTGACGATGATGCTCTCCCGGCCCACCTGCACGGTCTTGAAGTCGCCCGGCCTGGGCAGCTCCCCGGACCGCACCGCGCAGAACCACATCTGCTCGAAGATCCGCTCCTGCTCCATGCGGAAGATCTCCGGCGAGGAGTACGCGTGACCCGGCAGGGTCCGGATCAGGCTCTCGGAGATGCTGTCGCCGGCGTGATCCCCGATCGTCGGGTCTTGGATGGGGGCCGGTTCGGTGATGGTCATGCAAGCTCTCCTGCGGCGGCGGGCACGGGGATGACGAGACGACGACGGATCTGGTTGAAATGACGTGACTGGTCGAGCGCGAGGACGGCGACGGGTTCGCCGGAGCGGCGGAAGACCGCGGCGAAGCTGCCCTCGGCCGGCGAGCCGACCTCCAGGGTCAGCTCAACAGTGTCGGGGTGATCGGCGAGGTCGCGGTAACCGGCCAGCTGCAGGCGCTTGCCGTACAGGTCCGACCAGACGTACGGCGGGCGGCAGGTCGGCAGCTTCTCGGCGCCGAGCAGCCGGGCGGCCACCACTGCGCCGCGTTCCTTCGCCGAGGTCCAGTGCTCGATCCTATGGTGACGGCCGCGATGGGCGTCGAACCAGGCGGCGCAGTCGCCGACGGCGTAGACGGCGGGCAGGTCGGTGGCGCCGGATTCGTCGCAGCGGATGGCGTTGCCCACTCCTGCGGTCAGATCCAGCCCGGAGCCGGCCAGCCAGCCGACGGCGGGCGCGGCGCCGATGCCGAGCACCACGGTGGCCGCCGGGATTCGGCCACCCCCGTCGAGAATCACTTCCAGGCCGTCGGTCTCGGATCGACGCACGCCCAGCACCCGGGCGTGCGGGCGCACCGTGACGCCGTGCGCAGCGTGCAGCTCGGCGACGGCATCGGCGTAGGGCCCCAGCGCCGCCCGCAGTGGCACGTCGTCGGGCACCACCACGGTCACCTCGCAACCCAGTTCGCGGGCCGTCGCGGCCACCTCCGAGCCGATGAAGCCGCCGCCGACGACGGCCACGGTGCGACCGCTGTGCACGGCGGCGTGCAGGTCGGCCCGCAGCGCGATCGCGTCATCGACCGTGCGCAGCAGATGCACCCCGGGCAGTCCGACACCCGGCAGGTCGCAGCGGGCGGCGGCGCCCGTGGCGATGACGACAGCATCGGCCTCGACGGCGGTGTTGTCGGACAGCTGCACCGTGGCCCCGCCGGCCGGGTTCGGCCGTAGGCCGGTCGCGCACACGCCCAGGTGCCAGGTGACGTCGAGGTTCTCGGCCTCGGCCTCGAGCGACAGCTCGACCTGGGCATGGTTGGAACCGAGGAACTCCTTCGACAGCGGAGGCCGGTCGTAGGGGCGGTGGATCTCGTTCCCGATGACGACAAGTTCACCGGTGTAGCCCTGCGCGCGCAGCGCCCGAGCCGTGGACAGGCCCGCGAGGGACGCGCCGACGACGGCCACCCGACACGGCGGGGCAGCATTCATGCCGCCGTCCTTCCGAGGCACCTCGCAAGCTCGGTCGCCCCGGACCGGGCGCCGGCCTGACTGTGTTGACGGTTCGCTCGCTGACGCTCGCTCATGGCACACCGCCGGCCACGACGCCGGGAGGCAGGTTCGGCGCCTCGGCCGACAGGGTGACATAGACGGTGTCACCGTCGACGGCGACCTGGTGGGTCCGGATCGGCCGCTTTGCCGGCGGAGCGTCGACGGCGCCGGTGCGCAGGTCGAACCTCGACGCGTGCAGCGGGCATTCGACCTCGCAGCCCTCGAGCCAGCCCTCGGCCAGCGAGGCGTCCTGATGGGTGCAGGTGTCGTCGACGGCGAAGTACTCGCCGTCGTCCGTGTGGAACACGGCGATCGGCACGCCCTGGGTCTCGGGGCCGTCGAGACGCAGCGCTTCGCCCGGCTCGATGGCCGAGCGCAGACAGGCGGCGAACATGGGGGTGGGCCTCTCCTTCGGACTCTGTTGCGTCCTACGCACTGAACGGCGTTATGTGCAACTTTGCCGCGTTGGGCAGCTTGCGTCAAGAGTCCTCGAAGACGAGTTCCGAGCACGTAACCCATGGGTCGGGAGGCCGTCGCACCCTCGCAACTCCCACCTTCGGTGCCGTAGGCTCGTCTGTAGCAGCGTCCAGAGCAATAGGTGGCAGCATCCGCAACTCTTCCAGAGAGAGCCTATGAGCACGATCGACACGAACGGCGGTCCCGGGGGTCTGCAATCGGTTGACCGGGCCCTGCAGGTGTTGGAACTGCTCGCCGCCTGGGGCACCGGCGGGGTCAGCGAACTGGCCACCGAGATCGGCGTGCACAAGTCCACGGCGTTCCGGCTGCTCGGCGCGCTCGAGGCCCGCGACCTGGTCGAGCAGACGACCGAGCGGGGCAAGTACCGACTGGGCTTCGGCCTGGTCCGGTTGGCCCGTCGCGTCAACGTTCAGCTCGAGATCACCGAGCAGGCACGCACTCTCACCGAGAATCTGGCGCACAGGGTCGGCGAGTCGATCAACGTCGCGGTGCTGCGGGAGAACTTCGTGGTCAACGTCGTCCAGTCCCGCGGTCAGGCGTCGGTCGCCAGCCACAACTGGATCGGCCAGCTGACTCCCCTGCACGCGACCTCCAGCGGCAAGGTCCTGCTCGCCCATCTGGAGCCGGCCGCGCGGGCCGACCTGATCGGGCGGGGCCTGGAGCGCTTCACCGCGAACACGCACACCGACCCGGCCCTGCTGGAGAACGAACTGGCAATGGTGGTCGAGCGCGGCCACGCCACCACCTACGGCGAGCTGGAGGTCGGCCTGAATGCGGTCGCCGTGCCGGTCCGCGGGGAGGACGGGTCGGTGATCGCCGCGCTCAGCGCCTCGGGGCCGGCCTACCGCCTCACGCCCGAGCGGATCGCCGAGATCCTTGGCCAGGTCGAGAAGGCGGGCTTCGAGCTGAGCCGGCGCCTGGGTCACTGGGGCAATGCCGCCTGACGCGGTACCCCACGGAACCGAATGTGGCCGCCGGGCAGTGATTTTCCCTTGCCCGGCGGTCCCACTTCGGTGAAAC
>JBIOVW010000009.1:0-2205 GCA_044867945.1 Nakamurella sp.
AGCGCCCACAGCAGGGACGCAAGGACGGTGACCACGATCAGCGGGAACACGTAGCCGAACACGCCGAGATCCAGCAGCCGTTCGGTGGACGCGAACATCCGCAGGTACAGGCCCGCCATCAACAGGACCAGCGGCACCCCGTAGATGGCCAGCGCCAGCCACTGTGCCCGCCGGGCGCGGCGGACCTGGTCGGCCGACGGTGCCAGACCGGCCACCTGACCGGGGCGGGCGGCGGTCCGGGCCGGCCAGCCATCGGCGGCGTGGTGCATGCGGTGCACGGCGTGGGTGTGCAGCCTGGTCGCCGCGTCGTGGACTTCCCGTGCGGCCCGACGCTTCTCGCCGAGATAGCCGGCGACGTTGTGGTTGAAGATCAGCATACCGACAGTCAGCGCCAGCCATGGCATCCACGACCAGGAGAACGCGGTCAGGTCGATGTTGAAGATCCGCATGGTGACGACGGTTTCGATGACCGCGACGATCGTCGCGACCACCCAACCGAGCGGCCCGGCGTGACCGGACTTGAGGTGTTCGAGGTTGCCGACCAGCTCGCGCTGGGCCGCGATCTGCTGGTTCTGCGCCAGCTGCCGGCGGATCTCGGCCCTGCTGGCCCGGTGCGGCTTGGCGTCCACCACCTGCTCGGGCAGCGCCCGCCGCTGCCGGGCGGAGTCCTCGAGCGTGTCGTTGGCCTGAACCAGCTCGTCCAACGCGGAGTCGGCGTCGGCCAGGTGCTTCTCCGCCCGGCGCCGGCCCTCGGCGGCCAGTTCGGTGAGTCCCTGCGCGGCGGCCACACCCTGCAGGTGCGCGGCGCAGGCGTCCGGGTCGTGCCGGATTCCGTGCGGGCAGGTGGCGACGAGCATCGCCGCGAACTGCCGGGCGATCGGGCTTGGGTCGAGCTGCGCGGCGGCCATGTACTGCCGGTAGTTGGGGTCGTCGGCGTGCAGGAATCCGCGCCCCGTCGGTTCGGTGGTGGTCATTCTTGTGGATCCCTTCACGGATTCGGTTCGAGTTGGCAGGTGACGCTGCGCTGGCCCTGGTCGGTCGGGTCGATGCCGGGCAGCGGATCGGCGAAGCCGACGCCAGTGGCGGTCACGGTGGTGACGCCCATGCCCTCGAGGACAGCCTTGGCCCGGTCCGCCCGTTGTTGGGACAGTTCGATGGCGGAGTTCGGGTCGCCGACATGAGCGGTGCGACCTACACATGCCACCGCCGCATAGCTGCCCGGGTACTGCGCCCAGGCGCCGGCGATCGGTGCCAACTGCGCCGCCGCGCCCGCGGGGTCGATGAACTCGGGTGAGTCCGGCAGGAACAGGCTGCCGGCCAGGGTGGTCGGCGGCGGCGGGGTCTGCGGATCCGGCGGCGGGATTGGTTGCGGCGGAACCGGGGTCGGGTCGGTCAGGTTCGGGATCACCGGAACCCGGGCGGCCCCCGGCGCGGCGACCCCCTTGATGTTGGTGTCCGACACCGAGACCAGCCGGGCCCCCGTCTGCGCCGCGATATCCTGCCAGTAGGCGCGGCGCCAGGCCGCGGTCGCCACGTTCGGCGGCTCCTGCGGCGCGACCGCGGCCGGGAACACCAGGTGCAGGTCGGCACCGTCCAGCCGCGGCAGCCGGTCGGCCATCGCCTGCACCGCCTGACCCGGGTCGCCGCCCATCTGGACCCGCGCGTCGGCCGGGTCCACGGTGCCCAGCCCGAAGCCGATCAGGAACACCTCGAAGGCCTGGCCGCCGGGCGGGGTCAGACCGGCGGCCGCGTTGAGCAGTCCGAGAACGTCCCGGCCGCTGCCCTCCGCGGCCACTTCCTCTTCGGCATCGAAGGCCTGCTCGACCCGATCAGCGGCGACCGCCTCGATCGTCTGCGCATCGTGCTCGGGCTGGCCGTCCGGCCCTTCGATCGCCAGGTTGATCTCCTTCACATGACGGGCCGGTCCGCCGGATGCCTTGACGACCACCAGCCGGCCGCCGCCCTCGCGGGCCAGGGCGATCGCGACATCGGTGACATCCGCCCGGATGCTCTCAAGACCGTTCGCGGCCACGTTGGCGTCTTCGGAGACCAGCACGGCGACGGTGCCGAACTCGGTCCCGGCCGGCCTCTGGATCAGCACGAGCCCGCCGACGATCAGCGCGGCGCCCATCAGGCCGGCCACCCACATCGCCCAGGTGGGCACGATCCGAGGTTGGCGCGGGTGCCCGCCGCGGGTGGGTGGCC
>JBIOVW010000010.1:0-9735 GCA_044867945.1 Nakamurella sp.
CATGGTCGGCCGCGAGTACGAGAACCGCGGCATCGCCCGCGACGGCGCCAAGCTGGTGATGTTCTGGAGGAACACCAGCGGGATGCCGCGCTGGTTGCACAGCTCGATGAAGTGCGCACCCTTGAGCGCGGACTCGCTGAAGAGGATGCCGTTGTTCGCGAGGATCTGGGGCCACGACGTGGGCATCGTGGCCAACAACGGGATCCTCTTCTCCGAGTCGGCCCGCAAGGGCGCCCACTTCATCGAGCTGTGCAACCAGCGCCGCACGCCCCTCGTCTTCCTGCAGAACATCACCGGGTTCATGGTCGGCCGGACGTACGAGAACGGCGGCATCGCCAAGGACGGCGCCAAGCTGGTCACCGCCGTCGCCTGCTCGGTCGTCCCCAAGTTCACCGTCGTCATCGGCGGCTCGTTCGGCGCCGGCAACTACGGCATGTGCGGCCGCGCCTACGACCCGCGGTTCCTGTGGATGTGGCCGAATGCCCGGATCTCGGTGATGGGTGGGGAGCAGGCCGCCTCGGTGCTCGCGACCGTCCGCGGCTTCGACAGCCAGGAGGAGCAAGAGGCGTTCAAGGCGCCGATCCGCGCCCAGTACGAGGCCCAGGGCTCGCCCTACTACTCCACCGCCCGGCTCTGGGACGACGGCATCATCGACCCTGCCGATACCCGCCGCGTGCTGGGCATGGGCCTGGCCGTCGCAGCGAATGCCCCCACCCCCGCGCCGTCGTACGGCGTCTTCCGGATGTGATAGCGATGACCCGCGCACACGAATCGCCCACCCTCCCCCACACCCTGCTCATCGCCAATCGCGGCGAGATCGCCCTGCGCGTGCTGCGGACCGCCCGCCGGATGGGCATCCGCACCGTCGCGGTCTACACCGAGGCCGACCGCACCGCCCCGCACGTGCTGGCGGCCGACGAGGCCCACCGCGTGCCCGGCTACCTCGACATCGCGGCGGTCGTCGCGGCCGCACAGGGCGCCGGCGCCGACGCCATCCACCCCGGCTACGGCTTCCTGTCCGAACGCGCGGCCTTCGCCCGAGCCGTCGAGGCGGCCGGCATCAAGCTTGTCGGACCGTCCGCCGCGGTCATGGACGCAATGGGCCGCAAGGACGCCGCCCGCGACATCGCGCTGGCCGCCGGGGTTCCGGTGGTGCCCCGGGGTGAGGACGGCGGCTTCCCGGTGCTGGTGAAGGCGGCCGCGGGCGGCGGCGGCAAGGGCATGCGGATCGTCCGCTCCGCCGCGGAGTACGACGAGGCCGTGTCCGCCGCCCGGCGCGAGGCGCGCTCCGCGTTCGGTGACGACACCATCCTCGTCGAGATGTACGTCGAGCGTGGGCGGCACATCGAGGTGCAGATCATCGCCGACGCGCACGGCAACGTGGTGCACCTGTTCGAGCGTGACTGCTCAACCCAGCGTCGTCACCAGAAGGTGCTCGAAGAGGCGCCGGCTCCGACGATCACTCCGCAGGTCCGGGAGCGGGTCACGTCAAGCGCCGTCGCGCTGGCGAAGCATGTCGGGTACGAGAACGCCGGCACCGTCGAATTTCTCGTCGACGACGCGACCGGCCAGGCGTACTTCCTGGAGATGAACACCCGGCTGCAGGTCGAGCACCCGGTCACCGAGGCCGTCACCGGCCTTGACCTGGTCGAGCTGCAGTTGCGCGTCGCGGCCGGTGAGCCACTGCCCATCGGCCAGGCCGGTGTCACCGTCACCGGCCACGCGATCGAGGCGCGCGTCTACGCCGAGGACTCCTACAGGGGATTCCTGCCGCAGGCCGGCGCCACCTCGATCGTGCTGTGGCCGCAGGGCGTCCGGGTCGACCACGCCCTGGAACCAGGACAGGTCGTCAGCACCTCCTACGATCCCATGCTGGGCAAGATCATCGCCCACGGCGCCGACCGGGAGGCGGCCCGCCGTGCGCTGGTCGACGCGCTGGACCGCACCGCGATCCTCGGGCTGACCACCAACACCGGCTTCCTGCGCGCCCTGGCCGCGAGCACCGAGTTCCGGGACGCGTCGATCGACACCGCCTGGCTGGACCGCAACTCCGTCCCCGAACCCGATTGCGAGCTACCCCGGGTGTTCGTCGCCTGGGTCAGCGCGCAGCTCGCCGCGGCACCGGACGACATCACCGGACCGCACCCGTTCCAGGCCGACGGCTGGCGGTCCGGTGGCGACCCGGCACCCACGATCGTCGAGCTGGACCGGCCGGTCGTGGTAGACCGCCGCCGCGGTCGGGTCGACGACGTCGAGGTTCGCGAGCTCGCCGCCCGGGACGGCCTGCTCACCCTGGAGATCGACGGCCGGGTGCTCTCGGCCGTCGTGAACGTACAACCGCACGTCGCCGAGGTGGCCTACCGCGGCCAGCGGTTCGTGTTCGAGCGGCCCGACGTCTTCGGTGACCACACCGTCGCCGTCGGGGACGGCGCGGTCACCGCCCCCATGCCCGGGACTGTGCTGGACGTCCGGGTCAGCGAAGGTGACACGGTCGAGGACGGCCAGGTGCTGGTCGTCCTCGAGGCGATGAAGATGGAACTTTCGTTGCCGGCACCGTTCGCCGGCAGGATCACCGGGCTCACCGTATCCCCCGGGGCCCAGGTCGCCCTCGGCACCGTCCTGCTCCAGGTGCAGAGCACCGATCAGGCGGATGCTCCGGACTGACGTCGAGCCACGTGCACAAGGACGATCTCGGGACCGGCCCGTCGGCGCCCGGTTCGGAACTTGTCATGGATCCGAAATGTCTGGACTATGTTGTCCGGGCGGTATTGACCCCATCATTGACCCCAATCATTGATCTCGATTCCGTGCGAATCGTGACGAGAATGACTGGGAGATCGACGTGGCCAGGATCCGGACCCTCACGGGCTTTCCCGATGTCCTGCTGGTGAGCGGCAGTGAACTGCGCCACGACAGCTATCGCTCGGATCTGCGATCGGTGCTGTATTCGGCCGACAGCTCGACCAGCACGGTTCGTCGGGGGACGCACCATTTCTGGATCACCTGGTTCGTGCCGACCACCGATGGCGGTGAGTTCGACGACGGTGACGCGGACGCCCGCCCGGCCAGGCTGCGCGGTGTGATCAGGATGGGACGTACGCCCGGCGATACGGATCCGGACACCATGCAGGCCCAGTTGCGGACGATGCTCGAGGAGATCGGACATCATTGGCTGGTGCCCGCCGACCTCGACTTCGGCAGCGGTGTGCTGGATCGCCTGGCCACCCGGGACGAGTTCACCGCCTACCTCAATGAGGGTGCCCCATTGAGAGGTGTCCCGCTGCTCGGCCGGGACAATCTGCACTGGAACAGCTATCTGCAGGCAGACAAGTCCCCGATGGACGGCCAGTGGTGGACGGAGGAGCAGAAGGAAGGCCCGCTCACCCGGTGGACGAACCGCAAGCGCGACGTCGCCACCCTGACCCTGCCGAGTTTCGACCCGGTGATCCTGTCGACGGCGTACAGCGACCTGGATCTCGCCATCATGGGCCTGGTCGACCCACGGGCCGTCTACCCGGAGACCGACAACGCGCTGCAGTGGATCGATCCGCAACGGGTCGCTCCCCTGCCGTACCGCGCCGGGGTCTGCGTCTGTGAGTCCAACACATCGGTCCTCGTCTTCGGGTTCGAGCAAGATCACCGAACCCTGGGTGTAGTCCGGATCGACTCCAGGGGCGTCCGCGTGCTCGCGACCGTCACGCCCGCCCGGTTCCCGGGACCGCCGTTCGGCGTTGCGCTGCGTGTGGTGCGCCGAGGCGACGTCCTGCATTTCCAGGCGCGCGCCGACGAATCGGTGGGCGCCCATCTGGCACCCGAGCCGCGCGACATTCCGGGTGGGGCAGCCACCGCCGCGCGGATCCGCGACGGCTTCACCGGACTCGGGTCGATCCCAGGTGCCGGGTCGCCGGCGGACCTGGCCGAGTTCCGCACCATCGCCAGCGTCCCGTCACCCAAGGCGCCGGTCGCGGTCGGCGCCCTGGTCGAGCGCCGCGACCGTTCGGTGTTCGCATCGGCTGGGTTCTTCAACTTCGAGGTGCGCGACGAGACCGGCGGCCGCGAGACGGTGCACAGCTTCGCCAATGTGCCCTCGGCACTGTCGGGTTCGTTCGACACGGCCGGCGCACGGCCCCGCCTGCACCGGGGCGGCGACGGAGCGATCGTCGCCCGTCGTGGCCGGTCGGTACTCGTCGTCACCGCGCCCTACGCCAAGCGATCGGGCGACACCTTCACCCTGATCGACTCCCTCGCCCTGGACATCGGGGCCGACCATGCGCCCAAGGTTCTCCTCGAGCCGCCGGGCGGTGACTTCGCCTTCGTCACTTCGATGGCCATGATCCGCACCGCAACGCTGCCCTGGGCCGCGGGGTATCTGCGTGACCGGCAGGTGTGGGGGCGCGTGCATCGCGTCCCGGTCGGTGCCCTGAGGTTCACCGCCGCGGAGAAGGACAAGCAACTCAGTGTCGGGCGCAGCAGCCTGCACCGCTACGCGTTCATCATCGTCGCCGCCTCCGACGCGGACCTGAACCCCGAGCGCGAGCTTGTCGAACGAGTCGATCTTCTGCGCCGGTACTTCGAGCTCGCGATGCCCCGCGCATCCCGCGGACTGCTGCGTGCCACCACGAAGATCGATCCCTGAACGAACGGCCTCGGCTCACCGAAAGAGTCAGCCTTGCAGTGACTCAGGGGGCACAGGCGGTGCATCCGGCGCGCGGATCCCCTCCGCTTCGCGGCGCGGATGTCGGGTTCACGAGGGATCACGGCAGCCGTTACTTGTGCGTGGTCCTATACGGTTCCCCATTGGTGCGCGACGTCGACGACCAGCCGTTGCCCGGTGCCGGGACCGCCGAGCACGAACGCCCGCATCGGCAGCTTTGCCCGGACGCCAAGACCGAACGTGGTCTGTCCCTCGAAGCTGCCGCCGAATGCGACCTGTCGGAAGGTTCGGTAGCCGGCGACATTCGTCAGGTTGTGCGACTGCGCCTGGTCTATCGGGGTATAGGTGATCACGCCGGTGTCGATGTCGAAATTGGGCGCGCGCACAACGATCTGAATCTTCGCACCGCCCGCCAACGCGACGATGCTGCCACGGCCCTCGGTGTAGACATGGTCGACATAGCGCACGTCGTAGCCGACGGGACCCGAACCGTCGATGTCGACGACGAGCCGGTCGTAGCATGTGTGCCGGCCCGTCCGGACGTTGAAGATCGCTTCCGTCGGCCCGCTGGCGTCGGCCACTTTGGGCAGGGATCCCCAGTAGACGACGGGGCAGGTGACGCCGGCCGCACTCGCCGGCGCCGCGTGGATCACGGCGGGCACGACCAGTGCCGCACTCAGAACAATTGCGCGCAAAGCGGGTTTGAAAGGGCTCATCATGGCCCTCCTTTCAGATAAAAGGAGGACGCCGAGGTCCTGGTGTGGGTTGCGTCACAATGTGGTCACGGCCCGCACCCGGGGTGCCAAATCCGCAGATCAGGTGCCCTGGTCGCTTCCGGGCGGGCCGGTGAGCACGGTGGGGACGTACTCGACCAGCTGGAGCCGGTTGTCGAACACCCGGCTGCCGACCATTTCGAGGGCGACGTCGGGGTACCCGTCGTAGATCCGCTCGCGGCCGGTGCGTCCGGTGATCACCGGGAAGACGACCACGCGGAAGCGATCGACAAGGCCCGCACCGAGCAGCGACCGAGAAAGGGCAAGGCTGCCCAGGGTGCGCATGGGACTTGTGCCGTTCTCCTTCATCTCCCGCACGGCCTGGACCGCATCACCGGCGACCAGCCGGGTGTTCGCCCACGACAGGGGAGGCTCCAATGAGGTGGAGAACACCACCTTGGGCATCGCGGCCATCGCGGTGAATCCGGAATCGTCGGGATTGGCGGCGGCCATCTCGGACATGAGTCGGTAGGTTCTGGCACCCAGCAGAACGGTGTATTCTCCTGGATCCTGCTCCAACCAGGCCAGGTATTCCGGTCCCTCGAGTCCCCAGAAGCCCGGCCAGCCTTCTGCTGCGGCGTAGCCGTCGAGGGAGGTGATGAAATCGATCATCAGTTCCTGCATCGCGGTTCCCTTCCATGACGAGTCCGGCTCAGTACCGTCCCACCATTGACACGCCGAGGCAGCCGAACTCATCGGTCGAATCCGGGCCGCCGTCGATCAGCGGCCGAGCGCGCCCTTGCCGCAGGACAGAAACCCTCCCGCCGGCCGTCGGACGCCGCACACCCGGTCGGTATGGTTCGCAGGCCCGGCCGGCGCGGGTCAGGCGACCCGCTTGACACTGGGAGGCGGCGTGCGTCCACACCTTCGGTCCGCGGTGGTTTTCGGAATGACCGTGTTGCTCGCCATGACGGCGTCGGCGGGTCCGGCGTCGGCGCACCGCTCGGATCGGCAGCCGTCGCTGGAGGCGCGCGGCGCGCCGATACTGGATCGCAAGGGCCTGCAGTTCAAGGACCTGAACCAGAACGGGGTCCTTGACCCGTACGAGGATTGGCGCCTGCGCCCCGAGAAACGAGCCCGGGATCTGGTGCGCCGCATGACGCTGCCCGAGAAGGTGGCGACGATGCTGCACGGCACCGCGCCCACCACGACCAGCGGCGTGCCGGGTGGTGGCAGCGTCTACGACCTCGCCCAGGCGGAGCACCTGATTCGCGACATCGGGATCACCAGCATGATCACCCGGCTGAGCGGTGCGGCCGACGCGTTCGCCGAGCAGAACAACGCGCTGCAGGAGGTGGCCGAGCAGGGGCGGCTGGGCATTCCGCTGACCATCAGCAGCGACCCGCGCAATTCCTTCCAGTACGTGCCCGGCGCCAGCGTGCCGGTCGGCGCGTTCTCCCAGTGGCCGGAGACCCTCGGGCTGGCGGCGACGGGCGACACGGGCCTGATGCGCCGGTTCGCCGACGTCGTGCGGCAGGAGGACCGCGCGGTCGGCATTCAGGAGGGGCTGTCGCCGCAGGCGGATCTCGCCACGGAGCCCCGGTGGGCCCGCATCGGCGGGACGTTCGGCGAGGACCCCGCGCTGGTGCGACGCATGGCTGCCGCCTACATCGAGGGCATCCAGGCGGGGGACGACGGCATCAACTCGGACAGCGTCATCGCCGTGGTCAAGCACTGGGCCGGCTATGGCGCGGCGGAGGACGGCTGGGACAGCCACAACGCGTACGGCAAGTACGCGACATTCAGCAGCAACGCCAACTTCCGCACGCACGTCAATGCGTTCACCGGAGCGTTCCGGGCCGAGGTCGGCGGCGTCATGCCGACGTACTCGATTCTCAAGGGGGTCACCGTCGACGGCCGACCGCTGGAACAGGTCGGTGCCGGATTCAGCCATCAGCTGCTGACCGACCTGCTGCGGGATCGCTACGGATTCGACGGCGTCATCCTCAGCGACTGGGGAATCACCACCACCTGCGACGCCAACTGCACCAATGGCTGGCCCGCCGGCCAGCAACCCGGCTTCGCCGGTTTCGGCACCCCCTGGGGGGTGGAAAACCTGTCCGTGGTGGACCGATTCGCCAAGGGCGTGAACGCCGGTCTCGACCAGTTCGGCGGCACGGAGGACGCGGCCTCGTTGCTCGAGGCGGTGGAACAGGGCAAGGTCACCGAGCAGCGGGTGGGCGAATCGGTGGTCCGGATCCTGCACCAGAAATTCCGTCAGGGCCTGTTCGAGGATCCCTATGTCGACCCGGCCGCCGCGGCGCAGGTGGTCGGCAACGCGCACTTCCAGGCCCAGGCGACGGCCGCCCAGCAGCGCGGGACCGTGCTGCTGAAGAACGACCGCGCCGACGCCAGGGGCAAGTCCCGAACGCTCCCGGTCCGGGCGGGCAGCAAGGTGTACCTGTACGGGGTCGACCGGGCGGCGGCCGAACGCGCCGGTTTCACCGTCGTGGACAACCCGGACGACGCCGACGTCGCGATCGCCCGAACGTCCACCCCGTACGAGACGCTGCACCCGAACTACATCTTCGGCAGCTTCCAGCACGAGGGCAACCTGGCGTTCGCGCAAGGACAGACGGACTTCGACGCCATCGCCGAGATCAGCAACAAGGTCCCGACGATCGTCACGGTGTACATGGATCGTCCGGCCGTGCTCACCGACCTGCGGCCATTGGCCGACGCGATCCTGGCCAACTTCGGCATCAGCGACGACGCCCTGATGGGCCTTGTGTCCGGGCAGGCGAAGCCGGGCGGCAAGCTGCCGTTCGAGCTGCCGAGGTCGATGCAGGCGGTCGAGCAGCAACGTTCGGACGCGCCGGCCGACAGCGCCCGGCCGCTGTACCGCTTGGGGTTCGGTCTGCGGTACTGACCACGATCGGTCCCGGACTCCCGAATCGCTCGCCCGGGGAGCCGACCCGCGATCCGCGAGGTGTACTGGATCCGCAGAGCCTCGTTCCTCGGGGACGCGACCAGCGATCGGAGGACCCTCATGATCGAGCCGCCATGCAGGTCCGGATCATGAATCCACATCTGTGGCACCGTCGTCAGCGATCACCCGGTCCGGAGAGCACGGCCCCGGAGCACACGGACCACCCGGCGCGGGTCGATCCACCACCCGAGGAGCGGGCCGACGACTCGCCCCGCCCGCGGAGAATCCGGATCTCACTGGACCAGCGCGAGATCCAGGCGGCGACGATCCGGGTTCTGGTGATCGTCTCGATCTGGTTGATCGCGGCGTGGGTGGTCGGCGTCGTGCAGCACTTCCTGTTCCTGATCCTGCTCGCCTGGCTGGCGGCGATCGCGCTCGAACCGGCCATCCGCTGGTTTCTCCGCCGCCGGGTTCGCCGGTCGCGGGCCACCGCGGCGGTGGCCATCCCCGTTGTCCTGGTCGCGGTCGGGCTGGTCGTGCTGTTCGAACAAATGCTGTTCGACCAGGTCGCCCAACTGGTGCGGTCCGCTCCGGCAACCGTGCACAGCATCGTCGACCAACTCAATTCGACGTTCGGCCTTGCGCTCGACGCCTCACAGATCATCGTCACGTTGAAGCTGGAGCCGGATCAGATCCAGGGCGTGGCCAACGACCTGGCGATGGGCGCATTGGGGTGGCTCGGGGCGCTGGTGGTGATCGTGTTCGACCTGGTGACGGTGGCGGTGTTCATGTTCTACTTCGCCGCCGCGGGACCGCGACTGATCCAGGAGGTCGCGGTGTGGCTCCCCCCCGACCGGCAGCCGATTCTCGGCGAGATCTGGGATATCGCCGAACAGAAGACCGGCGGGTACGTGGCTTCCAAGGTCGTGTTGGCCCTCCTGTCGGCGGTGTTCCACGGAATCTTCTTCTGGGCGATCGGGCTGTCCGGGTGGCTACCGCTGGCGCTGCTCGCCGGCATCACCGCGCAATTCGTCCCCGTCATCGGCACCTATATCGGGGTGGCCGCACCGGTGGTCGTCGCGCTCGCCGAAAGACCAATCTTGGCGGTCTGGATCGTCCTGTTCGCGATCGTCTACCAGCAGATCGAGACATACGTGCTCACCCCGCGTATCTCCCAGCGGACGATGGAGGTCAACCCCGCGATCGCGCTGGCCGCGGTCTTCATCGGTGCGGCGATCTGGGGGCCGATCGGCGCGATCATCGGCGTGCCCATCGCCGCGGTGGTGGTCTCCGTCGTCCAGACCTACGGACGACGGTACGAACTCGTCCCCCACCTGGCCGTCGCGGACCATCTGGATCATGCGCCTGCCACCGCGCCGACCGACGCGCCGGAACCCCGGCCGGAACCCCCCGACACGGCGACCCCCACACTGGATCGG
>JBIOVW010000011.1:0-2471 GCA_044867945.1 Nakamurella sp.
TCGGGACCGACCCGTTGCTCGCTCGTCGAGGTGACCGGCTACTTGCCGATCGTGACGCCCTTGCCGACCACGGTGATGCCGCCCGGGCTGACCGTATACAGGTCGCTGTCAAGTTCGACGTCCACGCCCACCTTGGCGCCGTCCGGCACGACGACGTTCTTGTCCAGGATGCTGTGCCGCACCACGGCGTTGCGGCCGATCCGCACGCCGGGCATGATCACCGACCCCTCGACCCTGCTACCGCTGTTGACGTGCACGTCCTCGGCGATCACCGACCGGGTCACCGTCGCGCCGGAGATGATCGTGCCGGTGCCGATCATGGAGTCGCGGGCGGTGCCGTCCTCGACGAACTTGGCCGGTGGGAGCGGCGGCGGGTAGCTCAGGATCGGCCAGTCGTGGTTGTACAGGTTGAAGATCGGCTCGACAGAAACCAGGTCCATGTGCGCGTCCATGAACGCGTCCAGCGTGCCGACGTCCCGCCAGTAGCCGCGGTCGCGGTCGGTGGAGCCCGGCACGTTGTTGCGGGCGAAGTCGTAGACGTTGGCGGTGCCCCGGTTCACGAAGAACGGAATGATGTTGCCGCCCATGTCGTGCACCGACGCCTCGTCCGCCGCGTCGATCTTCAGGGCCTCGATCAGCGCCTTGGTGGAGAAGACGTAGTTGCCCATGGAGGCGTAGGCGACGTCGGGATCGTCCGGGACCGCCGGCGGGTCCGCGGGCTTCTCCAGGAACTCGGAGATGTGATGGCCGTCCTCGGCGGTCTTGATGACGCCGAACGCCGTCGCCTCCCGGCGCGGCACCCGGATACCGGCGACCGTGGCCTCCGCACCGCTGGCGATGTGGTCCTCGACCATCTGCGACGGGTCCATCCGGTACACGTGGTCGGCACCGAAGACCACCAGGTAGTCCGGGTTCTCGTCGTACACCAGGTTCAGCGACTGCAGGATGGCGTCCGCGCTGCCGGTGTACCACCGCGGACCCAGTCGCTGCTGGGCCGGCACCGGGGTGACGTAGTTGCCGGTCATCGTGCTCATCCGCCACGTCTGGGTGATGTGGCGGTCGAGCGAGTGCGACTTGTACTGGGTCAGCACGCAGATCTTGAAGTACCCGGCGTTGACCATGTTGGACAGGACGAAATCGACGAGGCGGAAGTTTCCACCGAACGGCACGGCTGGTTTGGCGCGGTCGGCCGTCAACGGCCACAACCGTTTTCCTTCGCCACCCGCCAACACGATGCCGAGAACCTTGGGCTTGGGCATGGCGCTGACACTAGCCGCGCCGGGGCGCTTGCGCGCGGGGGAGGCACCCGATCGGCGCACACCGTGCGCACAGCGCCCTCGCCGGCCCGGTCGACCCGCCGCTCGCCCACTGTCTCGTCGGGCGGTTGTCGGGTGGCCTGAGTAGATTCCCGGGCGTGCATACCGCGATTCTGACCCGAGAGTTCCCGCCCGACGTCTACGGCGGGGCCGGCGTCCACGTCGAGTACCTGGTCCGCGAACTGCGCAAGATCATCGACGTCGACGTGCACTGTTTCGGCGACGACCGACCAGGCGCGACCGGCCACCGGCCGGCACCGGACCTGTCCGGCGCCAACGCGGCGTTGACCACGTTGTCCGTCGACCTGTCGATGGTGGCCGCGACCGGCAACGTCGAGTTGCTGCATTCGCACACCTGGTACGCCAACATGGCCGGACACATCGGCAAGCTGTTGCATGGCGTGCCTCACGTGGTGACCGCGCACTCGCTGGAGCCGCACCGTCCGTGGAAGGCCGAACAGCTCGGCGGCGGCTACCGGCTGTCGTCGTGGGCGGAGAAGACCGCCTATGAGGCGGCCGACGCGATCATCTCGGTGTCCAGCGGGATGCGCGAAGGCATCATGGAGAGCTACCCGGCGCTGGACCCGGCCAAGGTGCACGTCATCCGCAACGGCATCGACACCGAGATCTACGCCAAGACGGACGAGCGCTCGCTCCTGGTGGACAAGGGTGTCGACCTGGACGCGCCGATCGCCTCGTTCGTCGGCCGGATCACCCGGCAGAAGGGCGTCGGCCACCTCGTCGCGGCCACCCATCATTTCGATCCGGGCGTGCAGCTGGTGCTGTGCGCGGGTGCCCCGGACACCCCCGAGATCGCCGCCGAGACCGCGGAGGCCATCGGCAAGCTGCAGGCGCAACGACCGGGCGTCTTCTGGTTCGACGGCATGCTCACCCTGCCCGAGGTCAAGCAGGTGCTGTCCGCCTCGACCGTGTTCGTCTGCCCCTCGGTGTACGAGCCCCTCGGCATCGTCAACCTGGAGGCGATGGCCTGTGGCGCCGCCGTGGTGGCCAGCGACGTCGGCGGCATCCCGGAAGTGGTGAACAACGGCGAGACCGGCCTGCTGGTGCACTATGACGCCGCCCAGGGCGAGGGGTTCGAGCATGACCTGGCCACCGCGGTGAACGACCTGGTGCGGGATCCGGCGCGGGCCGCCG
>JBIOVW010000012.1:0-5103 GCA_044867945.1 Nakamurella sp.
GGAATGATCACGTCCGGCGCTCCGCGGCGTCGAGAGCCGCCCGCAGCCGGTCCAGGTCCTCGGCGGGAATGTGCTCGACGAAATGCAGGAGGGCCGCGGCCCGGTCGGGGGTGTCGGCCAACGCCTCCTCCATCAAGGCGGCGGCGTGGGCCTCCCTGGAGGCACGCGCCGAGTAGCGGAACGCGCGTCCGTCCTTGATCCGGTCCACGAAGCCCTTGGCGTGGAGGTTGTCCAACACCGTGAGGACCGTGGTGTAGGCGATCGTCCGCCCGCTCCGCAGATCCTCGACCACCTCGCGTACCGACACCCACGTGTCGGCATCCCATAAGTGGGCCATCACCGCCGCCTCGAGCTGACCCAGACGTCGCATCGCACCGCTCCCCTCGCCGCCGGTCTTGTCCCGCTCGCCGCGGGACCGTCGGCATTGTCGTCCACCCTGTCTCCTATGCTGCATAGTAGAGGAGTGGGAGGCGCCCGCCCCCGCAGGTGAGGAGGACTCGGCATCCATGCTGCCACTGTCCACCGGGGAGCTGATCATGTCGGGGCCGCTGCTGGTAGCAGGGGCGGTGGCGGCCGTGGCCGGGGCGGTGTCGTTCTTCTCCCCCTGCTGCCTGCCGTTGGTGCCCGGCTACCTGTCCTACGTGGCCGGCGTCTCCGGTGCCGAGCTCACCGGCGAGCCACGGACGGGCCCGCGGAGGGAGGCCACGGCGGTCTCCTCGCCGGGGCCACCGGAGGGACATCAGGCTGTGGCCACCGCTGCTGTCAGGGTGCCGGCGCGGGGGCGGACGGTGGCCAGTGCGGTCTTGTTCGTGGCCGGCTTCACCGCCGTGTTCGCCTCGTACGGGATGCTGTTCGGTTCGCTGGGGGCCTGGCTGCTCGCCTATCAAGACATGGTGGTTCGGGTTCTGGGGGTGGTGACGATCCTGTTGGGGCTGATGTTCACCGGTATCCTGTCCCGGCTGCCACTGGCCTCGGCCACGCTGCGGCTGGACTACCGGCCCAGGACCGGCCTGCTCGGCGCGCCGGTGGTCGGCGCCGTCTTCGGCCTGGGCTGGACTCCGTGCATCGGCCCCACCCTCGCCGCCGTGCTGACCTTGTCGACCACCAGCGCCACCGCAGGACGCGGGGCGTTCTTGTCGGTGGCCTACGCCCTCGGACTCGGCGGCCCGTTCATCCTCGCCGCGTTGTCGTGGCAGCGGATGACGCGAACGTTCGGCTGGGCCCGGCGCCACGCCCAGGCCATCATGCGGTTCGGCGGCAGCCTACTGATCGTCCTGGGCATCGTGCAGGTGTCCGGGCTGTGGCGCTGGGTGACCTCATGGATTCAGACGCTGGTAGCGAACTGGGTAGTGCCGCTGTGACCACGACGCGCACGGCCTGGCTGAGCTGGGCAGTCGAGCCCACCGATCGGCATCGTCCGATCACCATCCTCGCCACCGTCGGGCTCTTCGCCGGGGTGCTGATGGCCTTCCTCGGCCTGCCGCCGGTCGATCTGCACGGACCGCTGCACCACCTGGGCCTCATGGATCCGTTCTGCGGCGGCACCCGAGCCGCCTACTACACCCTCCGGGGCCAAGGCGGGCAGGCCTGGCGCTACAACCCGCTCGGCCTGGTGGCGGTGCTGGCAGCCTCCGTCGCGGTCGCCCGCGCCGCCGCTGGTCTGCTGACCCGCCGATGGGTGAACCTCACGATGCGCTGGTCCCCGGCCCGGAGACGCACCCTCGTGGCCACCATCGTGGTCGCGGCGGCCGCCTTGGAGGTTCGGCAGCAGCTGATCGCCCCGCTGCTGATGGCGCGATGACGGGACGCGGCCCGCGCACCGGGCGGACCGTCGTCGCCGCGGCCATCGTGGTGGCGTTGGCGTTGGCCGGGTGCACCACCCAGACGGCCGGCGACGAGAACACCCGCACCCGGTCCCAGACCGGCTACATCGGCGGGGCGTCGCTGACCCGGATTCCTCCCGACCAGCGCCGCCCGGCGCCGATCGCGTCCGGGCCCTCGCTCGCCGACCCGTCCCGGATCGTCTCCAGCGGCGACTACCTCGGCAAGGTCGTGGTCGTGAACGTGTGGGGATCGTGGTGCGCACCGTGCCGCAAGGAGGCGCCCGAGCTGGAGGCGGTCAGCCGGTCCCGCCGGGATGTGGCGCAGCTCATCGGCATCGACATCCGCGACTATGATCCCGCACCGGCGGCGGCGTTCGTCCGCGCCTTCGGCGTGACCTACCCGCAGATCTACGACCCCCGCGGTACCCAGCTGGTCAAGTACAGCGAGCTGCCACCCAACGGCATCCCATCCACCTTGATCATCGACCGGCAGGGCCGCATCGCGGTGCGGATCGTCGGAGCGATCACGCGCGCCACGCTGACCCAGATGATCGACGACGTCGCCGCCGGACGGTAGACCTAACGCTGCGGCGGTGTTCCCGGCTCGACCAGGCGCAGGGCGACGCGTGGCGCGGGCGCGGGCGGCGGCTCGGGTACGCGCGCCATCGCTGGCAGACCGGGTCGGGTCAGCCACGCCAGCGACCACCCCCACAGGCCGGCCAGCACGACGGCGCCGACAGCGAGACTGGGCGGCCACCGCAGGTCACCTTGAGCGGCCAGACCGACGAGCTGCCCGCTCCACACCAGTGCCGGCACGGTGGCGGCGAGCGCCGCCGACCCCAGCCGGGGGCGCACCGTCTCCACCACCACCGCTCCGGCGATCGCCCCGAGCGCGGCGAGGACGTAGGCGCCCTGGGTCAAGACGACGCCGCCGAGGGCCACGGCAGCCACGATGGCCACGATGGCGCCGCGGCGCAGCAGACCCCGACGCCGCAGGAACAAGACCGGCGCGGTGATCAGCGCGGTCGCGATCAGATAGCCGCCCAGGCCCACGGCGGCCTCCAGCTCCGCGGCCCGGTGCCCGGGCGCTCCCTCCGGCACCGGGACGAACAGAGCCCGGGCGCCGGGTTCGACGAACGCCGACACGTAGCTCAGGAAGAATCCGGCCAGCGCTGCCGAGGCGGCCAGAGCCAGGACGGCGGCGCCGTGACCTGGGCGATCGGCCACCAACGCCGAGCGGACCGGACTGGCGACCAGCAAGATTCCCCCGACGAGCAGCAGCAGGTGCGTGGGACTGACCAGGGCGTCCAGGCCGGTCTCCACCCCGAAGGCGAGATGCCAAGCCATGTCGAGCAGGCCGCCGACGCCGAACACAGCCACCCCGACCAGCCCCCAGCCGTAGCCGCGAGGAATCCGGGACCGCCACGGCGTCCCCGGCCGTCCACGCAGCAGCACCAGCGCCACCGACCAGGCCGCCGCCAGGGCGAACGCTCCGTACAGCAGGGCATGCCACGGCGTGAAGAACGACTCGACCGTCGCAAGATGCAGATGCGCCCAGCCGTCGAGGTAGACCCCGGCCATCATCGCCGCGCCGAGCAGCGCCGCGACCATGTCATCGCGAGCCGTCGTCGTCCCATCACCCATCACGTGATACCCCCAAGGGGTATGACCAGCAAGGGTTCATGGCCCGGGTCGTCGCGGCCCCGGCACGCGACAAGGAGGGGCCCGACCCCAAGATCACGGCAGCAGCCACCCCCAGCAACGCGGCGACCGGGTACCCCAAGAGCAGGTCCTGCCAGCCCAGCGACAGGGGCAGCACGGGGTAGCCGAGATGGGCGACCCAGTGCATCACCGCCACCAGGACAGCAATCCCGGCCACCGTCCAGCCCAGGATCCGGCGCGGTGTCCACACCCGCAGCTGGCGGTCGATCTCCCGCTGCCGGGCCGACTTGGCGCGCTCTGTGTGGGCGGCTGGTCGCCGCAGACCGCGCCGCCGCCGATGCGGTGCCCGGTTATCGGCCATCACTGTCTCCGTTCTCGGCTCGGGTCAGGAGCGGTAGGAGAGCACGGTCATCATGCCCAGCTCACCGTGGTAGATGTTGTGGCAGTGGCTGAGCCACTGCCCCGGGGTGTCGGCGTCGAAGTCGACGCTCATCTGCTGCATCGGCAACACGTTGATGGTGTCCTTGCGGAACCCGCGACCGCTTGTGCCGGCGACCGAAAAGGTGTGGCCGTGCAGATGCAGGGGATGGAACATCATCGACCTGTTGTCGATGATCAGCCGCACCCGCTCGCCGCTGCGCACCGGTAGCGGATCGTGCTGGCCGTAGGCCTTGCCGTTGATCAACCACCGCCGGCCCCCGTCGGCCATGCTCAACGTCACCGCGAGCTCGCGATCCGGCGTCCGCGCCGTCACTGCGGCCGCCGGCGTCGCCTGCAGCATCGGATACTCCAGTCGCTGCCGGGTCAGTTCCGGAGGCCGAATGTCGGCTGGGGGCCGCGCGCTGCTAGCGGTGCGCAGCAGTACGAACGCCGCCGGGTCAGGCTTGCCCTCGGGCACCGCGACCACCGGGAACACCCCGTCACCGGTGGTGACGACCACGTCGTAACGCTCCCCCATCCCGATGATCAGCGTGTCCACCGTGACCGGCTCCACCGGGAAGCCGTCGGTGTGGGTCACGCTCAACCGGTGACCGCCGACGGCGAACCGGTAGGCGGTGTCGGCGCCGGCGTTGATCAGGCGGAGCCGCAGCCGCTGACCGGGTCGGGCGGTGATGACGTGCGGGGCGGCCGGGAGCCGGCCGTTGACCAGATGCGCCGGATAACGCACATCACCGGTGTCGGCGCCGAGCGGGTCGGCGGCCGTGGGCATCCCCATACCCCCAGAACCCATGCCGCCTCCGTTCATGTCACCCATGTCACCCATGCCCATCGAGCCCATGCCGTCGCGGCGGGCCCGGGCCAAGATCACGTCCGGGGAGTTGCCCCAGCCGTCGGTCCAGTCGTCAAAGACCAGGACGGCCTCGTCGTCGTAGCGGCCCGGCTCGGCGGGATCGTCCACGATCAATGGCGCGTACAGCCCGGTGTCAAGCTGGGGACCGACGTGCGGATGGAACCAGTAGGTTCCCGGATGCGCGACGGTGAAGGCGTAGTCGAAGCGGGCCCCCGGTGCCACGGCGGGCATGGTGAGGTCGGGCACTCCGTCCATGTCGTTGCGCAGGGCCAGTCCGTGCCAGTGGATGGTGGTCGGCTGCGGCAGGTCGTTCACCAGCCGCACCCG
>JBIOVW010000013.1:0-6808 GCA_044867945.1 Nakamurella sp.
CCGGGACTACATCATCCCGGTCCTGAAGGTGGCACTGCCCGAGGCCTGCAAGATCGTCGCCGACGCCCTGCGGCTGCTCACCCAGGTCTTCAAGGACCAGTTCGAGGGCTTCAAGCGGTTCTTCGAGAAGATGGACGAGGACATCGTCGCCGCCGTGGGCGACCTGTCCGGCACCCTGTTCAAGTCGGGCGTCAGCCTCATGGGCGGGTTCATGGACGGCATCCTGTCCCAGACCATCCCGCTCTATGACTCGATCAAGAAGACACTGGAGCCTGCTCGGGGCCTGTTCCCGAGCAGCCCGGCACAGACCGGGCCGTTCTCCGGCGCCGGCTACACCGACGTCAGCGGCAAGAAGCTGATGGAGGACTTCATCAAGGGCATGCAGGGCGTCGACCTGAAGGGCATGATCAGCAAGATCCTGGAGGGGGCCCAGGTGGCGATCAGCGGCGTGTTCGGGGGAGCCGGCGGTGGCGGCACCGCTCGCGCCGAGGTCGCCGGTGTCGGGGCGATCGAGGTCAAGGTGGCGCCCGGCGCGGACTCGGCGCTGGCCTCGCTGTTGATGAACATGGTCCGCTCCGGCCAGCTCCAGCTTGCGAGGGCCTGACCCATGGCACTGACTGCCACCTATCGCGGGCACGTCGACGGCTCCAGCACCGGCGTTGCCGTCTCGGGCCCGATCTCGGTCCTGGCCGGCGACGCGCTGGTGGTCGCGGTGGTGGCCGACTCCTGGCGAGACATCACCCAGTGCGCGGTCTCGCTGTCCACCGGGTGGGGCTTCCCGTACCGGGTGGACCACGGCTTCTGGGGCAACACCTCCGACGGTGTCTACGTCGGCATCTTCGCCGCGGTGCCGCTGCCGGCGAACGGGTCACCGACGATCACCGTCACCACCTCGGGATCGGCGCAGGGCTTCCGGCGGCCCAGCTTCGACATCTGGTCGATCAGTGGCCAGGACGGCTCGGTCCCGGTCCTTCGGACCGACTACCGGGACACCTACGGCAACCCGATGGAGCTGAACCTGCCGTCGGGGGCTAGCGCCGGGGACACCATCGCGATCATTGTCGGTGGGGACGGTGCTTCGGCCGGCACGCCGTTCGTGTCCGGGTCGGGGATCAACCCGGGCAACGGCTTCACCCAGCCCTCGGGTGGCGGCGAGCCGGGCATCTGCGGCTTCTCCACCGCGGCGAACTGGGCCACTCCGAACACCCCCCAGCAGCTGTTCATCGATCCGGCCGGCAGCAGCATGGCCTTCCAGACGGTCGCCTGGATGGAGTTCCAGGGTGCCCGGATCCCCCCGGTGGTGAGCGCCGGGGCGGACGCCTCGCACACCTTCGGCACCGGGGCGTTCAACCGGACCGCCGGGGAGACCGCCAACGGCGTCATCAGCGCCCGCGAGTGGAAGATCGTCTCCGGGCCGGTCGGGGCCGGCACGGTGATCGGCACCGCGCAGGCGCTGAGCTGGACGCCCACCGTGGCCGGGGCCTACGTCCTGCGCTACAGCTCGACGAACGCCTTCGGGACGGCCAGCGACGACGCCACGATCACGGTTGTCGGGGTGGTGCCGACGGTCGGTGCCGGGGCGGACCGGAACGTCGACCGCACGCAGGGGCTCATCCGCACGGCCAGCGAGCCGAGCAACGGCGGCAGCACGATCACGGGCCGGCAGTGGCGGCTCATGTCCGGGCCGGGCGGCTCGGGTGCGCCAGTCGATCTGCCGGCCTACGGCGGCGACCCGATGCGGGTCCTGCTGCCGAACACGGTGCTCGGCGCGCACGTCATCCGGTACACCGCGACCAACGCCACCGGCTCCGGGTTCGACGAGGCGACGATCACTGTTGTCGGGCTGCGCCCGACCGTGAACGCGGGCCCGGACGAGGCGCGCGGGGCAGGCCTGTTCACCCGGACCGCGCAGGAGACGGCCGGCGACGCACCGATCACGGCCCGGGAGTGGAAGGTCATGGAGGGGCCCACTGCGGTGGGCACCGTGATCGGTACCGCGGCGACGCTGTCGTGGACCCCGCCCACGCTGGGCCGGTGGGTGCTGCGCTACACCGCGACCAGCTCGATGGGCTCCTCGGTCCCGGACGACTGCGTGATCCAGGTCGGGGTGACCGGGATCCCGATGAACATCGACTACACGCCGGTGCCGAGGCTGGCGTTCTCGATCGCCTTCGCGGGCGACCTCACCGACGTGGACGGCTCCAGCTGGGCGTTCACCGAGGTCAGCGAGGACGTCCGGATCAAGAACGGCATGCACATCAAGCACGGCCGCTCGGACGAGGCCAGCGTCTCTCAGCCGGCCACCTGCACGTTCACCCTGGACAACCGGTCGGGGAAGTACTCGCTGGGCGGCGGTTCACCCTATTGGCCTAATGTCAGGCAGGGTACCCCCGTCAAGGTCGAGATCGACCTCGGCGAGGGCGCCGGCTTCCAGACGATCTTCATCGGCTACGCCGACGGCTTCACCCCCGAGTACTCGATCAACCCGCTGGACCCGCTGCGCAGCAGCGGCGACGCCACCGTGTCGGTGAGCGCCTCGGGGGCGATGCGCCGGCTGGCTCAGGGTCAGCCGCCGGACGTCTCACCGCTTCGGCGCGGCCTCACCAACTCCACCGGGGTCCGGGCCTACTGGCCGTGCGAGGACGAGAAGAACTCCCAGTTCCTCGCCTCGGCCTTCCCCAACCACGCGCCGATGACCTACTCCGGTCGGTTCCATGGCGGGTCCAACCCGGGCCTGGCCCCGGCGGTGCCGAACCTGGGCGCCTCCACCGAGTTCGACTGCTCGGCGCCGTTGCCGCTGGTCGCGGACTCGGAGTGGTACGGCGACGTCGTGAGCTACACGACGACGGGGATCATCCAGCTCCGTTGCCTGATCGCCGTCCCGGACTCCGGGTCGAACGACCACTCGGTGATCATTGGGGTGATCACTACCGGTGACCCGGGATTCTGGGAGCTGCGCTACATGACGGGCGGGTACATCAACGTCCGGGCCTGGCGCAACTTCCAGTCCCTGGTGCTGGACACCGGTCCGATCGCGCTGGTGCCCGGACCGTCCGGTCCGTCCGTGGGGTTCGTCGGCATCGACGGCAACCCCGGGCAGCTCGGGCTCACGCTGCAGAAGATCGGCGCCAACATCGACTGGACCGTCGACTACATCCGGCAGGGCAACACCATCGGCTACGTCTACGGCCCGGGGATGGGTGGGCCGGTCGTACCCGGCGCCTCGGTTGGACGGCCGCTGCGGATCCAGACCGCGACCGACGGCGGGCACGTGGGCGTCACGCTGGGCCACGTCGTCGCGCGCAGCGATGCGCGGGACACCGCCGTGCACGTCGAGCACCTCAACGCCTACTCCGGGGAGATCGTCGGCGCGCGGCTGCTCCGCTTGGCCACCGAGAACCTGCTGCCCTACGCCCAGCCGGACGGCGACGTGCACGTGGTCACGGTGACCGACCGGATGGGCCCGCAGCGCCGGGCCACCGTGCTGGAGCTGTTCCGCGACTGCGAGACGTGCGACCAGGGCATCCTCTGGGACGGCATCAGCCCCGGGCTGACCTACACCACCAAGCGCTACCGCGAGAGCCGTCCTCCCAAGATGGTCCTGGAGGCCACGACCGGCGAGGTCGGGTACCCGTTCGCGCCGATGCACGACGACGCCAACCGGCGCAACCGGGTCACCGCCACCCGCACCGGGGGCTCGTCGGCGATCTACGAGGACGTCACCGGCACCCTCGGATCGCACGTCATCGGCCGCTACGACGACTCCATCGGGGTGAACGTCGACAAGGACTCCTCGGCCCAGTACTACGCCGGCTGGCGGGTGCACACGGGGACGGTGGAGGGCTATCGCTGGCCCCGGCTCACGATCAACCTGCGGCGCAACCCGCACCTGATCGCGGACTGGCTGACGGTCATCTGCGGGGACCGGATCGACGTCATCAACACCAGCGTGGTCAACCGCTCGGCACCGAACGAGCCGATCAGCCTCGGCGTGGAGGGCTACGAGCAGAGCTTCGGCGACTCGACCTGGACTGTCACGCTGAACTGTTCGCCGTAACGGGCGTGGTCGGTGGCGCAGGCCTGTGCGACCACCGGGGACGGACAGGAGTTCGGCGGCCGGGCCGACACCGACGACACCACGGTCACCACACTGGTCGCCGCCGGCCAGACCACGATCCCGGTCACGGTGAGCGCGGGCCCGTTCTGGACCACCGCTGCCGACGACTACCCGCTCTACCTGGACGTGGGCGACGTCCGGGTGCGGGCCACCGCGTGCTCGGGCGCGAGCAACCCGCAGACATTCACGGTCGATCCGCTGCCCGTGGCCCGGCCGGCCGGTACCCCGGTCAAGGTCTGGCGCCCGCCGGTGCTCGGACTCTGAGGAGAAGACATTGCCGCTCTACACCGCCGGGCAGAAGATCCGCGCCTCGGAGCTGAACGCGCTGCCGCAGACCTACTGGCTGACCACCGACCTGACGTCGACGGTCATCTGGAGCACGGCCTACGTCAACGCGACCGGGCTGGCCTTCGCGGCGGACGCGAACGCCAAGTACCTGGTCGAGATGGTCCTCTACTACCTCGCGCCGGTCGCCCGGGACATCGTCGTCGCGTGGAGCTTCCCGGTGGGATCGACGGGATGGTGGGGGGCAGACGGCCTCGATGCTGGGTCGCCCGCGGGCGGGGTGGGGCAGGTCAACCGACAGGCCATCGCCATCGACGGGATCCACGCCTTCGCCGGGGGTGACGGGATCCACAACAACGCGACCCCGAATGCGCAGTTCAACATCGGCGCCTCGGCCGGCACCGTGCAGTTCAAGTTCGCCCAGCTCTCGCAGGGCGGCTCCACGATCCTGAAGAACGGCTCCTGCATGCGGGTGACGAAGCTGCTCTAGTTCCCGATCCGCCAGATCTGCATGCCCGCCGAGACGATGGACATGAGGCCGCCGCTGTCTTGGAAGGCGAACAGCCGCATCTGATCGCCTTGGGTGAAGAAGCCCATCCGGTGGTAGCCGAAGGTGTTACGGCCGCCGGCACCGGGGAAGAGCTTGTGCCACTGCATGACGTGGGTGCTGGTGTTGTTGCTGAGGCTGATCCCCATCCCGACGTTGCAGGCGGTCCCGAAGGCGTCGACCGGCCGGAGCCAGGC
The DNA here is from genome assembly GCA_044867945.1 of Nakamurella sp. Lineage (GTDB taxonomy): Bacteria > Actinomycetota > Actinomycetes > Mycobacteriales > Nakamurellaceae > Nakamurella. Next base: position 5,147 of record JBIOVW010000013.1, read on the forward strand.
GTTGAGCACGTAGATGCCGGTCGCCTGCAGGGTGTAGAGGCCGGTGTTGTTGTCCCACCCGCCGCCGTTGTTGATCCGGACGGTGGGGAAGGTGAGATCGACCTGCTGGGCGCTGGCGTTGCTGAGGGATGTGTAGGCCACCCCGCCGTCGCCCTTGTCGACGCTGATCATGTTTCTGTTCGGCGAGTGCGCGTAGAGGGTCGGCAGCACGTTGTTGACGTGGTTGTTGGTCCCGTCGATCCGCGCCCCGAGCGCGATGTCGGCCGCGACCACGTCGCTGTTCAGCTGGTTCAGCTCGGTGATCACCTCGGCGACCCGATTGGTGTCGTGGGTCACCTCTGCGAACCCGCGGTACGGATCACTCATCGGCAAGCCCACGAGTGGATCGTAGTGCTTTCGGGTGATAGCTAGGAACGCGGACGTTTCCGGTGTGGTAGGTCTCGCGACCGCCCGGAGTTGACACGCGCAGGTGCATGGATGCAACCATCGTCGGCATGCAGACCCCGACTAGCATCCGAAACGTGACCCGCCGGACGTTGACCGTCCTCGTGTTCCTCGCTATGTCCCTCATCGCGGCTTCCCCCGCCGCGACCGCCGCGCCGAACTGGAACCGGGTCATCGCCTGTGAGTCCGGCGGCAAGAACATCGAGAGTCACAGCCCGCGCTCCTCGGCCTCGGGCTACCTTCAGTTCACCGACGGCACCTGGAAGCTCTACGGTGGCCGAGAGTTCGGCCGTCGTGCGATCCACGCCACCAAGGCCCAGCAGATGATCGTCGCCAAGCGCGCCTGGGCAGCGAACGGGCTGAACGACTGGAACGCATCACGGCACTGCTGGTCGGGGAAGGGTGCTAGGAGTAGGTGATCCGTCTCCGCTCGCGGGACGTGTGGGTGGCGGCGCTCCTCTTCGCCCTCCTCGCGCCTCCCGTGCTGCGGTTGTTCGTCTCCGAACGTCAGGGACTAGGCCAGGAGCTGGTGACTCTCACCGGGCTCCTGGCCACTTCCCTGCTCGTCTGCACCGTGATCCTGCCGTCGCGCCTCCGCTCCCTGACCCGCGACTTCGGCATCGAGACCGTGCTGCGCAGCCACCGGATGCTGGGCCTGTCCACGGTGCTGCTGGTCCTGATCCACATCGCCGCGGTGATCGTCAACGACCCGCGCGGGGTGACCCTGATGGTCCCCTTCATGAACCCCCGGCAGCCGCACGAAACGGTAGCGGCGCTCCCCCTGCTCGAACCGCTACTCTCCCCGCCCGGGCGCGCGATGGCCGGCACGCTGGCCACCGCCAGCCTGTTCGCTGTGGCCACGGTGGCGTCCCGGCGCCGTCGCTACGAGGCCTGGCGGGCCTGGCACGTCGGCCTGGCCGCCGTTGCACTGATCACCACGTTGACGCACATCCTGCTGATCGGACATCTGTTTCCGACAACGGCCGCGCTCGCCGTCCTGACCGGTGACCCGCTCGGCTGGCCGCTGCTGCACGCCGCGCTGCTCGACCCGTTCGGTGCCGCATACCTTGCGCTGCTAGGGATCGCGGTGCTCGGCGTAGGCGTCCGGCGCTGGATGACTCTGCCAGCACGGCACCGCTACCAGGTGGTGAAGCGGCAGAGTCTGTCTGAGTCAGTGTCCAAGTTGGTGCTCCGGCCGGTGCACGAGCGAGGGGTGCG
>JBIOVW010000014.1:0-4312 GCA_044867945.1 Nakamurella sp.
GCCCCGGGGCGACCGCCTCACCCGCGGTGGCTCACCACGCGCGGACAACGAAAGAAGGACAGCGCGATGCCCACGCCCCCCAAGGGTCCCCGTCTCGGCGGGTCGCCGGCCCACGATCGGCTGATCATGGCCAACCTGGCCACCCAGCTGTTCGAGCACGGACGCATCACCACCACCGAGGCCAAGGCCAAGCGGCTCCGCCCCTACGCCGAGAAGCTGGTCACCAAGGCCAAGCAGGGCACCCTGCACGCCCGGCGCGAGGTGATGAAGGTGGTCCGCGACAAGGACGTGGTGCACAAGATGTTCGCCGAGATCGGGCCGTCCTTCGAGACCCGCAACGGCGGCTACACCCGCATCATCAAGACCGCCCCGCGTAAGGGCGACAACGCACCCATGGCGATCATCGAGCTGGTCGGCGAGGAGACCGTGTCCGCCGCCGCGTCCCGGGTCACCCGGGCCGCCGCCGGCCGGGGTGACCGGGCAGCCCGCGTCGCCGCGTCGGCGGCTGCGGCCGGGGCGGTCGCCGCGGAAGCCGCCGAGGCAGCCGAGGCAGCCGAGGACGAGGACGCGCCGGACCGGGAAGGCGCGTCGGTGCAGGTGGCCTCGGCCGCCGAGGAGGAGCCGGCCGAGGGCGCCGCCGGATCCGTCGATGAGGCCGACGAATCTGCCGCTGTCGCCGGGCCGGTCCGCACACACCCGCCGCATCTCGCCGGCGCCACCGGGGCCGACGACGGCTACGTCGACGACAGCGCGGATCGGGACAGGGCCTCCGGCCAGACGATCGAGGCCGGCGAAGAGGCTCCGGCCGAGGGTGCCGACGAGTCCTAGAGTCGGCAGAGCCTGCGACGCGGCCGTTCCCGTCGGCCCGGCGCCATGACCTCGGCGACATCGACCACGAGGCTGCGCCTGGACATCTCCTACGACGGCACTGACTTCGCCGGCTGGGCCGTCCAACCCGAGCGGCGGACGGTCGCCGGTGAGCTCAGCCAGGCGCTGGCCACGATCCTGCGCGGGCCGGTCCGGCTGGTCGCCGCGGGTCGGACCGATGCGGGGGTGCACGCCACCGGACAGGTCGCGCACCTCGACGTCGATCCGGCGGCGCTGCACGGCCTGGCTCCCCGCGATCATCCCCGCGACGGCGAGCCGGCCGACCGGCAAGGCCTGCTCCGTCGGCTCGCCGGACTGCTCCCGGCCGATGTGCGGGTCAGGTCCGTCACCACCGCGCCCGGCGGATTCGATGCGCGGTTCTCCGCGCTGCGCCGGCACTACCGGTACCGGGTGGGCACCGCCGAATGGGGTGTCGAGCCGGCCGACCGCCGGTTCGTGCTCGCCCGCCGCCGCATTCTCGACGTCGACGCGATGACCCGCGCGGCGCAGGCGTTGATCGGGCTGCACGACTTCGCGGCGTTCTGCCGTCCCCGCCCGGGCGCCACCACCATCCGCGACCTGCAGTCGCTGGAGGTCAGCCGGGTCGGCGACGAGGTGCGCATCGACGTCGTCGCCGACGCCTTCTGCCACTCGATGGTGCGGGCGCTGGTCGGCTCGCTGCTGGCGGTCGGCGAGCTGCGGATGCCGGTGCACCGGCCGGCGGAACTGCTCGCCGCGGCCGCACGCACCTCGGCGTTCGCGGTCGTCCCGCCGCACGGGCTCACCCTGATGGCCGTCGACTACCCGCCCGACGACGAGCTGGCGGCGCGGGCCGCGGGCACCCGAGCGATCCGTACGCGTTGAGTCCCGGCCATCCCGCCCGAACGATGCGATGCCGGCCATGTCCGAACGATCTACTGTGCCCGGAAGGGCAGCTGAAATGGGGCGAGCGTGTCGGACGAGGGCGAGGATTCCGAATCCGGATCGGGGCCTGACCTCACGGCGGACGACCCCACCGACGACCGGCCCGACGATTCGCCCGATCGCGGCGATGCCACCCCCGATCTCGAGGGTTGGTATCCCGGCGACCCGGACCTGCCCTTCGTCGACGAGCGGGAGGAGCGCCCGGTACCCGCGCCGCTCGGGCAGCGGATGCGCCGCTCCGTCACCCGGTGGCTCTCCGCGCTGCGACCGAGCGGCCGCGACCTGCGATCGGACGCCGTCGCCGGCGTGTCGAACGCGATCGCCTCGGTGCCGGACGGCATGGCGATGGCCCTGTTGGTGGGGGTGAATCCGGCCTACGGCCTGTACGCCTCGTTCGCCGGCAAGATCGGCGGCGGGTTGTTCAGCAGCACCGCGCTGATGGTGGTGACCACCACGACCGCTGCATCGTTGGCCGCCGGTTCGGTGCTCGGCGGACTGCCCGAGAGCAGTCGGGGCGGCGCGGTGATCGCCCTGACGCTGTTCGTGGGGATCCTGCTGGTCGCGGTCGGGCTGCTGCGCCTGGGCCGGTACATCCGGTTCGTGTCCAGGTCGGTGATGGTCGGCTTCCTCACCGGCATCGCGATCAACATCATCTTCGGCCAGCTGCCGGGCCTGCTCGGGGTGAACCCCGATCCCGGCGTGGCTGTGCAGAAGGCCTACTACGTCGCCGCCAACCTGAACGAGATCACCGCCGCGTCCGCCCTGGTCGGGGTGGGCGCGTTGGCAGCCATGCTGATCCTGGGCCGAACCGGCCTCAAGCTGTTCGGGACGCTGATCGCGGTCGTGGTGACCACCGCGGTGGTGGCGCTCGCGAACCTGGAGCAGGTCCGAACCGTCCTGTCGATCGGGTCCATCCCGGTCGGCTTTCCCGCCCTGGCCCTGCCGCCGTGGCGGGACGTGCTCGACATCGACCTGCTCGCCGGCGCCGCCGCGATCGCCGCGATCATCCTGGTGCAGGGGGCGGGAGTGGCCGAGTCGGCGCCCAATCCGGACGGGACGCCCTCATCGATGAACCGCGACTTCATCGGCCAGGGGGCGGGCAACCTGCTCTCCAGCCTGTTCCACGGCACCCCGGTCGGCGGGTCGGTGAGCACGACGGCCATCAACATGGCCGCCGGGGCCCGCAGCCGGTGGTCGACCATCTTCGGCGGCATCTGGATGCTGATCATCCTGGTGGCCCTGGCCCGGGTGGTCGAAATGGTGCCACTGCCCACCCTGTCCGCGGTGCTGATCTTCGCGGCCCTGATGACGCTCAAGCCGGCCGTCATCAAGGTCGTCTGGAAGACAAGCACGACCGGCAAGATCGCGATGACGGTCACCTTCCTGTCCACCCTGACGCTGCCGATCGCCGCCGCGGTCGCGGTGGGCGTGATCTGTTCGCTGGTGCTGCAACTGAACAAGGAGCAGTTGGACTTCCACCTCGTCCGGCTGGAGTACCTGGACGGGCGGCTCATCGAGCGGCCGGCCCCGCGGACGCTGCACGACGCGGAGCCGGTCATCCTGGACGTCTACGGCAGCCTGTTGTACGCCGGGGCAAGGACCCTGGGCGCGCGGTTGCCGGACCCGCACACGGCGCGACGTCCGGTGGTGATCCTGCGGCTGCGTGGCCGCGGGTCGCTCGGCTCCACCTTCTTCGGCGTGGTCGCGAACTACGCCAACCAGCTGACCGCGGAGGGCGGTCGGCTCTACCTGTCCGGGGTGGACCGCGCCATGGTCCGGCGGTTCGAGCGGAGTCAGCTCTCAGAGGTGCGCAAACGGATCACGGTCTACCCGGCGAGTCCGGTGCTGGGCGCCTCGACGATTGCCGCCTTCGCCGATGCCCGGCACTGGCTGGCCGAGCAGGAAGGTACCGCCGCCGACTGAGCCCGTTTGCAGCCCGTTGCGGCCCGGCGGACGCATTTTGACCTGGTCCGCTGTCGGAGTACTCTGGACAGCCGTGTGCCGCGCGGCTGCGTGCGGCGGTCCCTGCGTATGCGCGGGTCCGCCGGAATCGTCAGCCCAGGTCGGACATCACCGGATGATTCGGGGATGGACCGGCCGTGCAGTCGGCATCGAAGGGGGCAGCCGCCCCCGAACCTGAGCAACTGGACGACAACGAAGAGGCATCACCGTGCGCACGTACAGCCCCAAGCCTGGCGATGTGACCCACGACTGGCACGTCATCGACGCGACCGACGTCGTGCTGGGCCGGCTGGCCAGCCAGTCCGCGCAACTGCTGCGCGGCAAGCACAAGCCGATCTACGCCCCGCACGCCGACACCGGCGACTTCGTGGTGATCGTCAACGCGTCCAAGGTCGCGGTCAGCGGGAACAAGCGGGACGCCAAGCTGCTGTTCCGGCACTCGGGGTACCCGGGCGGCCTGCGCAGCCAGACCGTCGGGCAGCTGCTGGACACCCGGCCGGAGCGGTTGGTGGAGAAGGCGATCATCGGGATGCTCCCGCACAACACGTTGGGCCGCTCC
>JBIOVW010000015.1:0-16211 GCA_044867945.1 Nakamurella sp.
CTGGTCGCGGCCGTCGCGGCGATCCTGGCGGTCCGGCTGTTGACCTCGGCGCAGGAGGGTCGTCTGCGCGCCGTCGCGCCCGGATCCACCTGGTTCGACCCGTCCGGTGGGCGGTAGGAGCCGAGTCGGATTCCCTCGCGGGGGTCGAGATTGGATATTGTCCTGCGGCGGCGTGTGCCCTCTCGCCTTGTCGGGTCGGCCCGCGTACGCGTTCCACCGGAATCGGGAAGCGCCCGCCTTCGGAACGCTCGTGGCAGAACAACGGAAGGCAGAGGGCTCCGTGCGCATCGGAATACCCAGGGAAGAGCAGCCGGGCGAGACGCTGGTCGCGGCGACCCCGAAGACGACGGCGAAACTGATCGGGCTCGGCTACGACGTGATCGTCGAGGCCGGCGCCGGAGCGGCGGCGAAGTTCCCCGACGAGGCCTATGTCGCGGCCGGAGCCACGATCGGCGCTTCCGCGGATGTCTGGGCGGCCGACGTGGTCGCCAAGGTGAACGAGCCGACCCCGGCCGAGATTGCCCGGCTCGCCGAGGGCGGCACGGTGATCGCCCGGATGACGCCGGACGACCACCCGGAGCTGATCGAGGCCCTGCAGGCCGGGCGGGCGACCGGCCTGAACCTGCTGGCGATCCCGCGGATCTCCCGGGCGCAGTCGATGGACGTGCTGTCCACGATGTCGAACATCGCGGGGTACCGGGGCGTGATCGAGGCCGCCGAGTCCTATGGCGGGATGTTCGCCGGGCAGGTCACCGCGGCGGGCAAGACGCAGCCGGCGACGGTGTTCATCATCGGCGCCGGGGTGGCCGGGCTGGCCGGGATCGGCGCGGCGGTCAGCCTGGGCGCGCAGGTGCGGGCGTTCGACGTGCGTCCGGAGGTGGGTGAGCAGATCGAGTCGATGGGCGCGACGTTCGTGCAGGCCGCCGCGGCGCAGCAGCAGGTCTCCGCCGACGGCTACGCGCAGAAGCTGACCGAGGACCAGGAGGCGGCGACCGCCCGGCTGTACGCGCAGGAGTCGGCCAAGGCCGACATCGTGATCACCACCGCGCTGGTGCGGGGCTGGGCGCCGACCACGATCACCGCCGACATGGTGGCACACATGCGCTCGGGCAGCGTGATCGTGGACCTGGCCGCGGTGGGCGGCGGCAACTGCGAGCTGACGGTGCCGGGGGAGAAGGTCGTCACCGAGAACGGGGTGACGATCATCGGCTACATCGATCTGACCAGCCGGATGCCGGCGCACACCTCGCAGCTGTACGGCACGAACATCGTCAACCTGATGCGGCTGCTGACCCCGGGCAAGGATGGGCAGCTGGTGCTTGACCTGGACGACGTGGTGCAGCGGGCGATCAGCGTCACCCATGACGGGCAGGTGCTGTGGCCGCCGCCGCCGGTGCAGGTGTCCGCGGCACCCAAGGCCGCAGTCGAGGAGAAGCCGGTCGCGCACCTGCCGACGGCGCAGGAGCTCGCCGAGCAGGCCCGGCGCCGGCAGCAGCGGCTGTATGCCTGGTTCGGGGTGGCGGCGGTCCTGGTGGGGCTGGCGATCACCTTCTCCCCGGGCAGTTTCCTCGGCTACTTCACGGTGTTCATCCTGGCGGTGTTCGTCGGGTTCTACGTGATCACCAACGTCACCGCGTCGCTGCACACGCCGCTGATGGCCCAGACCAACGCCATTTCCGGGATCATCCTGGTCGGTGCCTTGCTGCAACTGGGCAGCACGAACCTCGTCGTGGTGATCCTGGCGTTCGTCGCCGCCACGGTCGCGTCGATCAACATCTTCGGCGGGTTCCTGGTGGCCGGTCGGATGATCTCCATGTTCCGGAAGGACGCCTGATATGACGACCGACCGCTGGTACTCCCTGGTGCAGGCCGTCTACGTCATCGCCGGCGTGCTGTTCATCCTGTCGCTGGCCGGGCTGTCGCATCAGAAGACGGCCAAGCCCGGCAACACCGCCGGCAAGATCGGCATGGTCCTGGCGCTGGCCGCCACGGTGCTGCTCGCGTTGCTGCAGTCGGCGCAGAACACCGCGGTCACGGCGGCGCTGATCGCCGGTTCGCTGCTGATCGGGGCGGTCATCGGCACCATCGCCGCGCGGCGGGTCGAGATGACCCAGATGCCGCAGATGATCGCGATCCTGCACAGCTTCGTCGGCCTGGCCGCGGTGCTGGTCGGCGTCAACTCCTACCTGACCGAGGAGCACGCGGACACGGTGCACCTGGTCGAGGTGTTCCTGGGCGTGTTCATCGGCGCGGTCACCTTCACCGGCTCGATCATCGCCTACCTCAAGCTGTCCGCGAAGATGAAGTCGGCGCCGCTGACGCTGCCCGGCCGCAACCTGCTGAACCTGCTGATGCTGGTGGTCAGCGCCGGCCTGCTGGTGTGGTTCGTGGCCGCGCCCAGCCTGATCCCGTTGATCGTCATGACAGTGCTGGCGCTGCTGCTGGGGCTGCACCTGGTGGCAGCGATCGGCGGCGGCGACATGCCGGTCGTGGTGTCGATGCTCAACTCGTACTCCGGGTGGGCGGCCGCGGCGGCCGGCTTCATGCTCAGCAACAACCTGCTGATCATCACCGGTGCGCTGGTCGGGTCCTCCGGCGCGATCCTGAGCTACATCATGTGCAAGGCGATGAACCGCAAGTTCACCGCGGTCATCCTGGGCGGGTTCGGCACCGAAACCAGGACTGTGGCGAAGCCCGACAAGGAGTACGGCGAGCACCGGGAGACGACCTCCGGTGACCTGGCCGAACTGCTGCGGGAATCCCATTCGGTGGTGATCGCCCCCGGCTACGGCATGGCGGTGGCCAAGGCGCAGTACCCGGTGGCCGACCTCACCGCGAAGCTGCGGGGCATGGGCAAGGACGTGAAGTTCGCGGTGCATCCGGTAGCCGGGCGGCTGCCCGGGCACATGAACGTGCTGCTGGCCGAGGCCCGGGTGCCCTACGACATCGTGCTGGAGATGGACGAGATCCAGGACGACTTCCCGAACACCGACGTGGTGCTGGTCATCGGTGCCAACGACACCGTCAACCCGGCCGCCGCCGAGGACCCCGGCTCGCCGATCGCGGGCATGCCGGTCCTGCAGGTCTGGAACGCCAAGCACGTGGTGGTGTTCAAGCGGTCCATGGCCACCGGGTACGCCGGCGTGCAGAACCCGCTGTTTTTCCGGGAGAACACCGCCATGCTGTTCGGCGACGCCAAGGACCAGGTCGAGGAACTCGCCCATCTGGTCGGGGTGTCCGCCCATGAGATGGCTACCGCGCAGAGTTGACGGACACGGTCGGTGATCGGCTCACGGGGTCGGCCGGCCCGTAACAAGTAAAGTGCCACCCAAGCGTGTCGCGGCCGGTTCGGCGTGTCGCCCTGGCACCATGCCGTCATGAGCCCCGAGGAAGCGGTGCGCGCCCGATCCCTGCACGCCCACGGCTACTCGGCCCGGCAGATCGCCCGGGTGCTGGGCATCTCCCGCGCGGCGGCCGCCGCCGTCGTCCGGCAGCCGGCCGAGGCCGCCGGCCGCGCGCTCGCCGGCGGAGACCTGAAGGCCTGCTGGGTCAGCGCCGGGTGGAGCGCGGGACTGCTGGTCGACGAGAGGTTCCGCTGGCCCGACCGGCAGGAGGGCGGCCCGGACACTCCGGGGCTGGCCGCGGTGCTGATCGCCCGGCACGCGGGCCGGGACAAGGTCAGCGCCTGCGGGTACCTGGTGGACCTGTACTGCCTGGGCGTCAAGGACGTCATCGGTCCGCGCATCCTGAACGACCAGCAGCACGCCCAGTTCACCCGCACCTTCTTCGCCGGCTTCCGGCAACCGCCGATCGCGGCGCCGCTGGAGCTGGCCCAACAGCTGGTACTGGGCGCGGCCAGGTATGCCCGGTCGCTCGGGTTCCAGCCGGCACCGGGTTTCGACGACGTCCGCGGGCACCTCGGCGAGTGGTCCGGGGTTCGGGCCGTCACCTTCGGTCGGCACGGCCGCCCCGACTACGTCCGTGGCCCCTATGACGACGCCTCGCAGGTCCAGGACACGCTCAGCGGCCTTCCCGCCCAGCGTGGACCGGCAGTGTCGCCCGTCACCGTGGCCGCGGTGGCCGCGGGCGTCGCGGCCCCCACCGGTGCAAGCCCGCGGCCGGTCGCCCCGGACGCGCCGGCACACCCCGGATCAGCCGAGGAACGGGTCGCGCTCGTCGGCGTGTGAGCCGCCCCCCGGGCGTCGCGCCGCGCTCAGCGCACCCCCCACAGCGACATCGAGAACCAGCCCCGTTCGTCGGTCCACCAGCCCCGCCCGGTGAATCCGGCGGTGGCCAGTTCATCGGTCAGCCGATCACGCCGGAACTTGGCCGAGATCTCGGTGCGGATGTCCTCGCCCGCCGCGAGCCGCACGTCCAGGTCGAGGTCGTCCACCCGGGCGGTCAGGTCCCGGACCGCGCGTAGCCGCATCTCGATCCACTCGTGATCCGGATCCCACAGAGCCACGTGCACGAAGGCGGAGCGGTCGAAGTCGGCGCCGAGCCGGTGGTTCAGCACATCAAGAACGTTGAGGTTGAACGCCGCGGTCACCCCGGCTGGGTCGTCGTAGGCCGGGACCAGGACATCGGCCGGCTTGACCAGGTCGGCCCCCAGCAGGAAGTGGTCGCCTGATCGGAGCCGGTCCCGCAGCGCCGCCAGGAAGGACGCCCGCTCGGCCGGTTCGAAGTTGCCGATCGTGCTGCCCAGGAAGGCGACGGTCCGGGCGGCACCGTCCGGTAGTTCGTCCAGATGGTGGGTGAAGTCCGCCCGCAGGGCCTCGATCCGCAGGTGCGGGTACTGCGCGACGAGTCCGGAACAGGCCGACCGCAGCGCGTCCTCGCTGACGTCCAGCGCGACATAGCCCGGCGACGCTCCGGCGATCTCGGCCGACCCGGTCATCGCGTCCAGCAGCAACCGGGTCTTGTCCGACGAGCCCGATCCCAGCTCGATCAGCGTGCGCGTCCCGGCCAGCCGGATCATCTCCGCGGCGTGCTCGGTCAGGATGTCCCGTTCGGTGCGCGTCGGGTAGTACTCGGGCAGCCGGGTGATGTCCTCGAACAGGGCGCTGCCCACCTTGTCGTAGAACCACTTCGGCGGCAGCCACTTGCGGGTGGCGGACAGGCCGGTCAGGACGTCCGCGCGCAGGCTGCGGTCGGAGAAGTCCGCCGGTAGGTGGTCGGCGTAGGTGTAGCCATAGCTCATCGGTCAGCTCCGGATTGGGTCGGTTCGAGTGGTTCGACGCTCACCGCGCCCGGCCGGGCGGTCAGCAGCGACCGGTCGGGGACGTCCACCCACGCGGGATCGTCGTCGTACGGCTCGGAGGCGACCACCACCCCGTCGGGAAGGCGTCGCCAGCACAGGCTGGTGCCCCACGCCGTCGCGGTGATCGAGGCCCCGTCGGTCAACAGCATGGTCGCCCGACCGCCGCCGGCATCCTGCACGCGGGCCACCACCTCGGTCAGCGCGGCGCCCGGGGTCTTGCCGCGCCGCAGCAGGTCGACCGTGATCGCCCAGAGCAGGGCGGAGTCGGTGGGGGCGTCCAGGGTGGCGACGACCCCGGGATCCAGGCCCCAGGCGAGCCGGGTGGCCACCGCGGGCCAGCCGGTGACCGCCCCGTTGTGACTGAACAGCCAGGGCCCTCGACGGAAGGGTGCGGCGGCCGCCGTGGACTGACCGCCGACCATGCCGAGGGTCGCCGAGCGGACCGCGGCCAGCAGGGCGCGGGTGTGGATCACTCGGCCGAGTTCGACGAACGTCTCGTCCGCCCATACCGGTCCGGCGGCGCGGTGCCGCGCCGGCTCGGCCTGGTCCGCGACGTACCAGCCGACGCCGAACCCGTCGGCATTGACCACGCCGTGCTCCTGCCGGCGCGGCGCCCACGACTGGCGGACCAGCGAGAACGGCGGGTCGATCAACAACGAGCCGAGTCGGCGCGGCGCCCCGAGATACGCCAGGTGGCGGCACACGCTCAGCCCTCCCCGGGTTCGGCGTCACGGGCGCAGCGGAACCCGGCGAAGATCTGCCGTCGGATCGGGTAGTCCCAGTTGCGGAAGGTCCCGCGACAGGCCACCCGGTCGGCGGCGAACGACCCGCCGCGCAGCACCTTGTACTCGGGGCCGAAGAACACCTCCGAGTACTCCCGGTACGGCCAGGCGGCGAATCCGGGATAACCGGTGAAGTCGCTGGACGTCCACTCCCAGACGTCGCCGATCAGCTGCCGGATTCCCAGCGGGCTCGCCCCCGCGGGGTACGCCCCGACGGCCGCGGGGCCCAGGTGCTCCTGGCCCAGGTTGGCCCGGTCCGGGGTCGGGTCGTCGTCCCCCCACGGGTACTGCCGGGTCCGGCCGGTAGCCGGGTCGAATCGGGCGGCCTTCTCCCAGTCCGCCTCGGTCGGCAGCCGGCGGCCCGCCCAGCGGGCATAGGCGTCGGCCTCGTACCAGCAGACATGCAGCACCGGTTCGTCCGGCGGCACCACCTCGGTGCGGCCGAACCGCCGGCGCAGCCATTGCCGGCCCTCCCGCCGCCAGAACAGTGGCGCGGACAACCCGACGCGCTGCACGTGATCCCACCCGGCCGGATCCCACCACCGCGGGTTGTCGTACCCGCCGTCGGCGATGAAGTCCTGGTAGGCGGCGTTGGACACCGGCACCGTGTCCAGCCGGAACGCCTCGACGTGCACCTCGTGTGCGGGTCGCTCGTTGTCCAGCGCCCACGGGTGCACCGAGGTGCCCATGGTGAACGGGCCGGCGGGCAGCAGCGTCTCGGCCGGCAGCCGGTCGCGCGGGGCGGGTCGCGGCTGCGGTGCGTCCAGCACCGGATCGCCGAGCCGCAGCTGGTGGGTGGCCAGCATGGTCTCCGCGTGCTGCTGCTCGTGCTGGGCGATCATGCCGAAGACGAACCCGGCGTCGGTCAGCCGGCGCCCGCGCAGCGGCGTGTCCTCCAGCAGGTCGATCACCTTCGTACGCACGTCGGCGACATAGCGGCGGGACTGCTGCGGGTCCAGCAGCGGCAGTGACGGGCGATCGGCCCGTGGATGCTGGAAGGCGTCGTAGAGCTGGTCCACCGTCTCCGGCAGGATCGGCTCGCGCCCGCCGACGTCCCGGAGCAGCCACAGCTCCTCCTGGTTGCCGATGTGGGCCAGGTCCCAGACCAGCGGCGACATCAGCCTGGAGTGTTGGCGGACCAGGTCCTCGTCGCCCACCGCCTCGGTGAGCAGCGCCGTGCGCCGGCGGGCCCGGGTCAGGTCCGCGACGATCCGTGCCTTGATCGCCTCCTCGGTCGGATCGCCATGCCGTGGTTCCCGGACAGTCACGCTGTTCCCTCCCCGATTGCTGCGGTCTCCTCGCATGTGTGGCCGGCGGTGATCGACCCGGGTGGGTCGTCGGCGGGGGACCGGCCGCGCAGCGTCCACCGCTGCAGGTATCCCTCGACGTGATCGGCGAACCGTGCCGTCTGCGGATCGGCGCGCAGCCGACCGGCGGCCAGGGTCAGGATCTGGGTCGCCGCACGGGCCAGCGCAGGATGCGCCAGCCCCACGCGTGCGGCCTGGCACCAGCGGTCGCGGGTGGCGTCGACGGCCGCAAATGCCGCGTCGGCGGTCCGGGCATCGGTGAGCAGGGCGGCCAGCACCGCGGTCGGCACGATCCACCAGCACCCCGGCTGGGCGTCCAGGTACCTGACCTCCAGGTGGCCACGCGGCCTGACGTGCGGAAACAGCGTGGTCAAGTGATAGTGCAGGTCGTCAACGGTGGGCGGTGGACGGTCGGGGACGGCGCCGCGACCCTCCCGGAGCCACCCGCGGAAGCTCAGGCCACCAGGGGCGGCCCAGTCGCCGTGCTCGCGACGCACCATCATCAGCGGGGCGTCCAGGGCCCACCGGGTGAACGCCGTGGCCGCATCCTCGTTCCGGCGACGGGGCGGGGTGCCGGTGCGTGCCGGATCCAGACCCTGCCAGAGCGCCTGCCGGGTGCTCTTGAACCCGGTGGGCCGGCCGCACCGGCGCGGCGAGTTGGCGAACGCGGCCACCAGCGTCGGCCCGACGGCGTGTAGCAGCTCCCAGCGGGTGTCCGGGTCCGGCCCGTCCGGATCGTCGGTCGCGGCCTCGAGGTTGACCTGGACGGATGCGGTGGAGCACATCATCGCCGGACCGGCCGTGCCCCAGGGCCGGAAGTAGCGTTCCATCGCCACGTACCTGGGTTCGGCGGTGATGCGTCGGGGCGGCCGGTCCGGATCGACGCCAAGGCCGATCAGCCGGGCGCCGCGGGTCAGGGCCCGGCGGCGGAGCAGAGACAGATCACGGTGAACGGTGTCGACGGCCTGCGCCAGGCAGTCCGCGGGGCGGGAGCTGAGCTCGACCTGCCCCCCGGGCTCGACCGTCAGGCGGCCGTCCAGACCCGTGTCGAGCACCCCGAGCAGATGTGGGTACCGGTGCCGTGGGTAGTGTCCGGCCGGATCGGCGGCACCGGCCCCGGCCACGAGGAGGAGTTCGAGCTCGACCCCGATGCGCCCCGGCGGACCCTTCTTGAAACAGGTCCGGGGAATCCAGGCCTCCGCCGCCGGTTCGGACAGTGGGGGCTCGACGGGTCCGGACGTGCGTATCCGGCGGGTGGTGCTGACTGGCATGGCGACCTCCGTCGATGATTCGGACCGGATCGGGGCCCGCTCGGTGGACGATTCTGCAGTGTCGGCCCCAGTTTGTCCCGTGGGTATGACAGTCATGACCCGTGTTCCCGGGCGTCCGGCGGCGAGCAGCTGAACGGCGTCGAACCTTTGCCCCGGGACGGACGTGGTTCTGGCAGCGTGGTCGGGTGGAGCGGAGGTGCGGGCGGTGGGCGACGGCGACCGGCAGCGGCGCACGCCCCCGGTTGCGCGCGACGCGGAAGGAGCCGAGCCCGACGACGCCGCATTGCTCCGGGCGCTGCACGACGAGCACGCCGCGGCGTTGTGGAGCTTCGTGCTGCATCTGACCGGGGGCGACCGGGCACGGGCCGAGGACGTGGTGCAGGAGACCCTGTTCCGGGCCTGGCGCCGGCCGGCGGTGCTGGCCCAGCAGGAGTCGTCGGCGCGAGGGTGGCTGTTCACGGTGGCCCGCAACATCGTGGTGGACGGCTGGCGGGCGGAACGCCGTCGGCCCACCACCTCGACCGAGTCCGTGCCCGAACCGCTGGAGCCGGACGCCACCGACCGGGCCCTGCAGGCCATCGTGGTCGCCGAGGCGATGCGCCGGCTCAGTCACGACCACGGCGCCGTCCTGATCGAGTGTTACTACCGGGGCTGCACGGCCGCCCAGGCTGCGGCCCGGCTGGGGGTGCCGATCGGCACCGTGAAATCGCGGCTGCACTACGCGCTGCACGCGCTGCGACTGGTGTTGGAGGAAATGGGAGTGGTGACGTGATGGCCGGTGGGTCGGGCGGTGGGCAGGTCTGTCATGACGACGCCGCCTACGTGCTCGGCGCCCTGTCCCCGACCGACCGCCGCGCCTACGAGGAGCACCTGCGGGGTTGCCCGGCCTGCCAGGCCTCGGTACGCAGCCTGGCCGGGATGCCCGGGCTGCTCGCGTTGACCTCCGAGGACGTGATCGTCGACACGGAGCCTGCGCTGCCTCCGTCGCTGCTGCCCGGGCTGCTGCGCCGGGTCGAACGGCTCCGGCGGCGCCGCGCCTGGGTGGTCAGCGGTCTGGCCGCCGCGGCGGCGGTCGCATTGGTGGCGGTGGTCTGGGTGGTCGCCCGCCCGGCCGCGGCGCCGTCGGCCGACGCGGGCAGCGGGTCGGGGACGTCCGGGGGGACGGCGTCCGCGTCCGTCTCGCCGTCCGCCGCCCCGGATGGGACGGTGCCGCTGGCCCAGGTCATTGCCGGGCCGATGACGGCGACGCTCGAGCTGGACGACAAGCGCTGGGGCACGGCGATCACCGTGATCTGCACGTACGGCCAGGACCTGCCCGATTCCGTCGCCTACGACCTGGCGATCGTCGACACCGACGGCCGCGAAACCTCCGCCGGATCGTGGAGCGGCGTGCCCGGGGTCACCGCGCGGATCGCGGTCGCGACAGCCGTGCCCCGGGAACGCATCTCGTCGTTCGAGGTGCGGTTGCCCGACGGCCGCACGATTCTGCGTGGGGCGCCTTAGGGAGTGAATGTCACGTCGCCACGCGACGAAATCCCCGTTGTTCCCCGGCACGCGCAGTACGTTCGGCGCATGACCCGTCGGATCATGCTGTTCGAGCTCAACGAGGTCCCGTGGCGGATCGTCGACGAGTTCGTCGCCGATCACCCGCATTCCGCGCTGGCCCGTCTGCTGCCGCAGAGCCGGTGCCTGACCTCCATCGCCGCGGACCGCGGACACCTGTCCCCGTGGACCACCTGGCCGACGCTGCATCGCGGGGTCAACGACGAGCAGCACATGATCAGCGGTTTCGGTCAGGACCACGGCGAGGTCGACGCCTGCTTCCCGCCGGTGTGGCAGTTGCTGCGATCGGCCGGCGTCTCGGTCGGGATCTGCGGCAGCCTGCACAGTTACCCGGTGCCACCGGATATCGAGGGCTACAGCTTCTACCTACCCGATCCGTTCGCCACCGAACCGACCGCCCATCCCCGGCAACTGGTCCCGTTCCAGGAGTTCCAGCTGATGATGGTCAGAGCCTCGGCGCGGAACGTGGACACCGCGGTCCCCCGCGACGCGGCGCGCAAGTTCCTGCGGACGAGCCACCGGATCGGGGTCCGTGCCGGCACCCTCGCCGCGCTCGCCGGTCAGCTGTCCACCGAGCGGCGCAAGCCCTGGCTGTCCACCCGGCGCCGGTCGATGCAGGCGATGGTCGCGTTCGACGTGTATGCCAAGGCGCTGGCCGATACCCGGCCGACGTTCAGTTCGTTCTTCACCAACCACGTCGCTTCGGCCATGCACCGGTACTGGGCGGCCGGGCATCCGGGCGACTACGACGAGATCGCCCTCGGTGACGACTGGATGGACCGGTACCGGGAGGAGGTGCCGTGGGCGATGGCGCGGGCGGACCGGATGATCGGCCGGCTCGCCGAGTTCGCCGACGAGAACCCGGACCACGAGCTGTGGATCGCGTCCAGCATGGGTCAGGGACCCACGCTGGCGCAGGCCCTGGAAACCCAGCTGTACCTGCAGGATCCCGGCCTGTTCCTGCAGGAGATCGCCGGGGTGCCCGACCACGGGTGGAGCCGCCGCCCGGCGATGAACCCGCAGTGCAACGTTCGGGTCGCTCCGGAGTACGTCGTCGCCGTCGCGCAGGCGCTGCGCACCGTCACGGTGGCCGGCGAGCCCCTGGTGGTCCGGCCGGCCACGGACGGCTTCTTCTCGATGGACTGGGGCCAGCCGAACCTGCACGACCGGCCGGACGCGGTGCGGGTCGCCGGCGAGGTCCGGGACCCGGCTGTGCTGGGCCTGGCGGCCGTGGAGATCGAGGAACGATCCGATACCACCGCATACCACATACCCGAGGGCGTGCTGGCCATCTACGATCCGCAGGACACCTCACCCAAACCGGGTATCCGGCGGGATGTCTCGGTGCTCGAGGTGGCGCCCGCGATCCTGCACACCTTCGGGGTCACGGTGCCCGGGTACATGCAGGAACCGGGTGTGCTCAGGCGGGCACTGGTCCCGCATTCGGTGGGCACGTTCTAGCCGCGCACCTGGTTCAATGGCCCATGGCCGCCAGCCTCGCCCGAGCGCGTGACAGCTTTCTGCGCCATGCCTGGAAGCAGGCCTACGACGGACTTCTCGCCGAGCTGGAGCGGCTCGGAGCCGACGACCTCGAGCGGCTCGCGGTCAGCGCCCACCTCGTCGGCAGGACCCTCGAGAGCGACGACGCCTGGGCCCGCGCGTACCATCGTCGACTCGACGACGGGGACATCCGGGGCGCAGCCCGTTGCGCCTTCTGGTTGGCCTTCCGGTTGGTCAACGCCGCCGAGCGGGCCGAGACCAACGCGTGGGTCGCTCGGCTCGAACGGCTGGTGGCCGCCGCACCCGACGACATGATCACCCGGGCGCGTCTGGACTACCTCACCGGGCTTCGTGCCGTCCTCGAGGGTGAGCTCGTCGCCTCGGCCGCCGACCTGAGGCGTTCGGCCGAGACCGCGACCAGCCAGGGCGACGACGAGCTGGCCGCGTTGGCCAGGCTCGCGCTCGGTCGCGTCCGCATCTTCCGGGGCGACATCACCGCCGGCACCAGGTTGCTCGACGACGCGATGCTCGTGGTCGGTTCGGAGCAGATGTCGCCGATCGCGGTGGGCGACGGCTACTGCACCGCCATCGACGCGTGCCACGACCTGTTCGACCTCCGTCGGGGGCAGGTCTGGACCGACGGCTTGACGCGATGGTGCGACCGGCAGCCGGACCTGGTGCCGTTCGCCGGGATCTGCCAGGTCCATCGCTCGGAGTTCCTTCAGTTGAAGGGCCAATGGGCGGATGCGATGGCTCAGGCCGGACTTGCGAAGGCGCGGCTCGACCGGCCGCTCCGGCAGCTCGCCTACGGCGCCGCGGCCTACCAACAGGGCGAGCTGCACCGGTTGCTCGGCAAGTTCGGCAGGGCGCAGGAGTGCTACCGCGAGGCCAGCGCCGCCGGGCGAGACCCGCAACCGGGGCTGGCGCTGATGCGCCTGCGACAGGGTCGGACGGACGAGGCTGCCCGAGCGATCGACCGGGCTGTCTCCGAAGCCGGTGACCCGGTTCGCCGGGCACCGCTTCTCGCGGCATACGTCGAGATCATGCTCGCCGCCGATCGACCGGCCGAGGCGGAGTCCGCGGCGTCGGACCTGGCCGACATCGCGGCGTCGCTCCGGTCACCCATGCTCGACGCGGTGTCCCGGCGTGCCGCCGGTTGGGTCCGGCTGGCCCAGGGGCGGGCGCGTGACGCACTGGCCGACCTGCGTACGGCCGGCGACGGCTTCCGGGACCTGGACGCACCCTACGAGGTGGCGTGCACCGCGCTGCTGATCGGCACGGCGCGGGCCGCACTCGGCGACGCGGAGGGCGCCGCGCTCGAGATCGAGGTCGCACGAGCAACGTTCGCCCGGCTCGGTGCCGGGCCGGACCTCGCCCGCGTGCCCGGCCACGCCGCTCCAGGCCTCACGGCGCGGGAGGTCCAGGTGCTTCGACTGGTGGCCCAGGGGCAGACGAACCGCTCCATCGGCATCGCGCTGGGACTGAGTGAGCGAACTGTCGACCGCCACGTCAGCAACATCTTCGCCAAGCTGGGTGTCTCCTCCCGGACGGCTGCCACGGCCGTGGCGTTTCGATCCCAGCTCATCTGAGCGCCCTGTACCCATGCACGACCCAAAATGTCGTGGGTGATTTCGCCGATGCCGAGCAGGCGCGGCGTTCCTAGCGTCGTGATCAGCCACAACCCCGACGCAATGGAGGACACCATGCCCCACGTCTCCCGTGACACCGCGGCCGAATCGGTCTCCCTGTTCGGCATCGACGTGCAGAAGGCCGATCTCGACGGCGGTTACACCGTCTGCTTCGAGTCCCATTCGACCGACCAGGACCTCGGCCCGCTCCTGGAGGGCCTGCCGGAGGGCGAGTGCCAGTTCATCCGGCTCGGATACGTGTTCGAGGGGACCGTGACATTCCGTATCGGGGGACGGACGGAGACGTACGCGGCGGGCGAGGCCTACTTCGTGCCGTCCGGACACATCCCGATCCAGCGGAGGGGGGCCCGCATCGTGGAGTTCAGCCCGACGGACCAGCTGGGCGAGGCCATCGGCGTCATCACGGCCAACGTCGACCGCGGGCGGACGCCGAGGCCGCTGTCGTCGGGGGTGTGATGGCGGTGAGTGCTTTCTACAAGATCTCGTACGGGATGGGCTTTCATCCCTGGGAGGACCTCGTGAACCACGAGCCCTTCGCCGATGCCCTGCTCGCCCTGATCGATCGGGTGGAGGCCGGCCGCACCCCGCCGTTCGGGAACGCTCTCGACCTCGGTTGCGGCAGCGCGACGTGGGGGGTCGAGCTGGCGGCCCGGGGCTGGACGGTGACCGGCGTGGACAACATTGCCAAGGCCTTGCGGCGGGCCGAAGAGCGGATCCGCGAAGCAGGGGTCGAGATGCGGCTCGTGCACGCTGACGTCACCCGATTGCGACAATCCGGCGTCGGCTCGGGGTATGACCTCGTCGTGGACACCGGGACGTTTCACGGGTTGACCCCGGCGCAGCGACCGGCCATGGGTCGAGAGGTGGCTGCCATCACCACGCCGACGGCCACGGTCATCCTCGACTGCTTCTCGCCGCGCAGGCGGGGGCCACTGCCGCGTGGGTGTACGCGGGCAGATGTCGAGGATGCCTTCCCCGGCTGGGAGATGACCGCCGCCGTCGACGCGGACACCGACCCTGAACCGATCGCGCGGCTGTTCAAGTTCGGGGAGATGTTCTACGCCCTGCGACGACAATCAAGCACCGTCTGACCGACGCCCATCGGCCGCTCCTGCAGCAGTGACCTGCTCAGCGGTAGTCGGGGTTCTCGAAGTCGAACCGGCAGCCGGCGTCCCACGCGGAGCGCTGGTTGCCGTGGGCGGGGACGCCGCCGGCGTCCTTGAGCATCCGGGCCAGATGCATCAGGTTCCAGGTCATGAACGTGGTGTTCCGGTTGGTGAAGTCGTTCTCCGGGCCGCCGGACCCGGGATCCAGGTACGAGGGCCCGGGGCCGGCCTCGCCGATCCAGCCGGCGTCGGCCTGCGGCGGGATGACATACCCGAGGTGCTGGAGGCTGTACAGGACGTTCATCGCGCAGTGCTTGACCCCGTCCTCGTTGCCGGTGATCAGGCAGCCGCCGACCCGGCCGTAGTAGGCGTACTGGCCGGCGTCGTTGAGCAGGTGCGAGCACGCGTACAGCCGTTCGATCACCATCTTCATCACGGAGCTGTTGTCGCCCAACCAGATCGGCCCGGCCAGCACCAGGATGTCCGCCGCCATCACCCGCTCGTAGAGCGCCGGCCACTCGTCCCGGGACCAGCCGTGCTCGGTCATGTCCGGCCACACGCCGATCGCGATGTCATGGTCGATCGCCCTGATCTCGTCGACCTGGACGCCGTTGGCGGCAAGAATGTGCCTGCTGATGTCGACGAGCCCCTGGGTGTTGCTGCGTTCGGGTGATCGCTTGAGCGTGCAGTTGATGAACAGGGCACGCAGATCGTCGTAACGGGTGGGGGATTCGGGCTCGGCCATCGGACGGCGACCTCTCGACAGGCTCCCAGGGGTAGCGGGTGTGGGCAGGCGTCACAGTACCGCGGCCAGACCCACCACAACCGTTGTCATCAGCCAGATGGACGACGCCGGCGGGTCGATGTGGGTGTCGCCGCGAATGTGCCAGAACCGGGAGAAGAACTCCGCGACCCACGCCGCCACCATCCCGAACATCGCCCCGATCAGCATCGCCGCGACCTGGCTGCCGCCCAGGGCCGGCAGGAAACTCAGGGCGGCCACCCCGCCGATGAGGGTCATGTGGTGGGTGACCGGCACCGCCATGCCCAGGCACAGAAACAGCAGGGACGCGGCCGAGATGCCGAACCCGACCGTGGCGGCCAACGCCCCGGTGCTCGGGAACTGTTGCGCGACGGTCAGTGCGGTCGCGGCACTGAGCCCACCGGCGAACAAGCCCAGAACCGTGTTGGGCCCGAAGTTCTCCTGGTAGCGGACCCAATGATGGTCGTCGGTCGGTGCGAACCGGGCCACCCACGCCGCCGACCCGGACGATGGCCGGCCATCGTCCACCACGCCCTCCAGGATGTCGTCCCCGGACTGGGCCACGGCGGACCGGCCCTCGATCGCCGGGACGGGCGGGGCATCGGCGTGGGTGAGCGGCGGGGTCGGCCGACCGATCAGTCCGGTCCGGCCGAACGCGAACCTGGTGATGATCGCGCTGACAACGACGGTGAGGGCGACGGTGTCGGTATGGGTGCCGAGCCATGGGGTGGCCGCGAGCGCCGACTGGATCAGGTAGCCGAGCATGCCGAAGCCGGCACCGACCAGGAGCACCTGCGGACGGCGCAGCCCGATCAGCGGAGTGACG
Organism: Nakamurella sp.; assembly: GCA_044867945.1. GTDB lineage: Bacteria > Actinomycetota > Actinomycetes > Mycobacteriales > Nakamurellaceae > Nakamurella. The sequence goes on from JBIOVW010000015.1 coordinate 16,028, forward strand.
ATGTCCTTGCCGCTGTGCAGGCCGCGGCGATGGGCGAACGCGGCTGCGGCCACTCCGCCGGCGAACGCGATGTGCGGGCCGAGGACCGGACCGAAGGCGACGAAGCCGAGGAATCCCGCCCCAGCGCTGCCGAACAGCCCGACGGCGCCGAGCAGCACGGCGAACCCGCAGAGCACGAACGACT
>JBIOVW010000016.1:0-2941 GCA_044867945.1 Nakamurella sp.
TAACCACGCGCGCGTGTCGGACGCGGCCCGATCACCGGAAGGCGAGGGCAGGAACATGATCACCGTCGCGGTGACCGGCGGCATCGGCTCCGGCAAGTCCACGGTGTCGTCGGCGCTGCGCAAGCACGGGGCGGTGGTGGCCGACTCGGACCAGCTCGCCCGGGAGGTGGTGGCCCCGGGTAGTCCCGGCCTGGCGGCGATCGACGCGGCGTTCGGCCCGTCCATGCTGACTGCCGAGGGTGCCCTGGACCGGGCCGCGCTGGCCGCGGTGGTGTTCGCCGACCCCGCCGCACGCCGGCAGCTGGAGGAGATCACCCACCCGCTGGTCCGCGGCCGGTTCGACGACATCCGGCGCGCCGCCCCGGACGACGCGATCGTCGTCAACGACATCCCGCTGCTCACCACCCTGGCCGCCGCCGCGGCCTTCCACCTGGTGATCGGAGTCCGGGCCGATCCCGAGCTGCGGGTGACCCGGCTGGTCGGTCGCGGCCTGTCCGAACCGGACGCCCGCGCGCGGATCGCCGCCCAGATCAGCGACGACGAGCGGGCGCCGCTGTGCGACGTGGTACTGGTCAACCACGGCGCGCCGGAGGACCTGGCCGCCGACGTGGACACCCTGTGGACGCAGCGGTTGGTCCCGTTCGACGTCAACGTTCGGGCCGGCGTGCGCGGGGCCAGGGGGGCACCGTTGCTGGTGGCGCCGCGCGCCGAGTGGGTGAGCGATGCTCGTCGGCTGGCCACCAGAATCTCGACGGCCGTCGGGGGCGCTCGGGTGGACCACATCGGATCCACCGCGATCCCGGCGATGCCGGCCAAGGATGTGATCGACCTGCAGCTCACGGTCGACTCACTGACCCAGGCGGACGAGTGGGCCGGTCGGCTCGGCGCGGCCGGCTTCCCGCGACCGCAGGGACAGTGGTGGGACACCCCGCACCCGGCCGGCGTCGACACCGGCCGCTGGCACAAGCGGTTGCAGGTGAACGCAGACCCGGGCCGAAGCGTCAACCTGCACGTGAGGGTGAAGGATTGGCCGAACTGGCGGTACGCCCTGCTGTTCCGTGACTGGGTGACCGCGGACCCCGAGGCCTTCGCGGAATATCGCGACCTCAAGCTCTCCGTATCCGAGCAGTTCGCCGACGATCCGGACGCGGCCAGGTACACAGAGGCCAAGGAGCCCTGGCTGGCTCAGGCGCATGAAAGAGCCGAGCGCTGGGCGGCGGCCACCGGATGGCGACCTGCGGAAAGGGGCACTGTCGGACCCTCCGCGTAGCCTTTTCCCGTGGCCTTCGCAACCGAACATCCCGTCCTTGCCGTCTCCGAGCACCGCCCGGTCGGCGATATTCCGCGCACCTCGGGCCGGTTCGAGGTGGTCAGCGATTACCGGCCCTCCGGGGACCAGCCGCAGGCGATCAAGGAATTGCAGAAACGGCTCGAAGACGGGGAGAAGGACGTCGTCCTGCTCGGCGCGACCGGCACCGGCAAGTCGGCGACGACCGCCTGGCTGATCGAGCAGGTGCAGCGGCCCACCCTGGTCATGGCGCCGAACAAGACCCTGGCCGCGCAGTTGGCCAACGAGCTGCGGGAGCTGTTCCCGCACAACGCCGTCGAGTACTTCGTTTCCTACTACGACTACTACCAGCCCGAGGCATATGTTCCGCAGACGGACACCTACATCGAGAAGGACTCCTCGATCAACAACGACGTCGAGCGGCTGCGCCACGCGGCGACCATGTCCCTGCTCTCCCGCCGGGACGTCGTGGTGGTCGCGTCGGTTTCCTGCATCTACGGCCTCGGCACCCCGCAGTCCTATCTGGACCGCTCGCTGCCGGTGGCGATCGGCGACCAGATCGAGCGGGACGCCCTGCTGCGGGCCCTGGTCGAGGTGCAGTACTCGCGCAACGACGTGTCTTTCAGCCGAGGATCGTTCCGGGCGCGCGGGGACACGGTGGAGATCATCCCGGCCTACGAGGAGCTGGCCATTCGCATCGAGTTCTTCGGCGACGAGGTGGAGCGGCTCTACTACCTGCACCCGCTGACCGGCGACGTGGTCCGCGAGGTGGACTCGCTGCGGATCTTCCCGGCCACCCACTACGTGGCCGGACCGGAGCGGATGGCCAAGGCGATCGCCGGGATCGAACTGGAACTTGACCAGCGGCTTTCCGAGCTGGACAAGCAGGGCAAGCTGTTGGAGTCGCAGCGGCTGCGCATGCGCACCAGCTACGACGTGGAGATGATGCGGCAGGTCGGCTTCTGCTCGGGCATCGAGAACTACTCCCGGCACATCGACGGCCGACCCGCCGGCTCCGCCCCGGCGACGTTGATCGACTACTTCCCCGAAGACTTCCTGCTGGTCATCGACGAGTCGCACGTGACGGTGCCGCAGATCGGCGCGATGTACGAGGGCGACTCCTCCCGCAAGCGGGTGCTGGTGGACCACGGCTTCCGGCTGCCGTCGGCGCTGGACAACCGGCCGCTGACCTGGGAGGAGTTCGCCGGTCGGATCGGGCAGACGGTGTACCTGTCGGCGACCCCCGGGCCGTACGAGCTCGGTCGGACCCAGGGCGAGTTCGTCGAACAGGTCATCCGGCCCACCGGGCTGGTGGATCCGGAGGTGGTTGTCAAGCCCACCCGCGGGCAGATCGACGACCTGATCGGGGAGATCCAGCTCCGGGCCGAGCGGGACGAAAGGGTTCTCGTCACCACGCTGACCAAGAAGATGTCCGAGGACCTCACCGACTACCTGCTCGAACTGGGCATCCGCGTGCAGATACCTCACCCGGACGCCCGCCTCGGTGAAGTAGTCGGTGAGCTCCTCCGCCATCTTCTTGGTGAGCGTCGTGACGAGGACGCGCTCGCCGGCCGTGATGCGCGCGCGGATCTCGCCGACCAGGTCGTCGACCTGATGGCGCGCCGGACGGACGTGGATCTCCGGGTCCATCAG
>JBIOVW010000017.1:0-2663 GCA_044867945.1 Nakamurella sp.
GCGACGGTGTTCTCGATGGACACCACGTCGTCCGACGACGCCTGCGACCCGATCCGGGTGCTCCTGGTCGCCGACAAGCAGTGGGTAATCAACGGCGTCGACTACCTCGACGGCACGCAGCCTGCCGGCTACTCGGCGACCCTGTCGCTGGATGGCGAGGAACGGGCGTGGCGCACCGAATACGACGGCTTCCTGCCCGGCAGCGTGGTGGAGGTGGGGGAGGACACGGTGGTCCCGGAATCGTGCACGACCTCGGCCTCCGGCACCGGTCCGGTGACCCTGACGGAGCCACTGACGTCGGTGACCGTGACGAACGTGGTGTCCTGCGCGGGCCCGACACCGCCCGGCCCGACACCGCCCGGCCCGACACCGCCAGGCCCGACACCGCCGCCGCCCGGCCCGACACCGCCGCTGCCCGACACCGGCTTCGCGGTCGAGCCCTTCCTGGCGTGGGGGTTGGGCCTGCTCCTGGCGGGCGCGCTACTGATGCTCGGCGCCGGCCGGCTCGGGCGGCGCCGGCACGTCTGATCCCGGCGATCTCAACCGGGCGGGGGGATTATGGTCGGCGGCGTGCCTGAGCAGTCGCTTGGCGGTAGAACCGTCGCCGAACGGCTATCGGTCGCCCGGGACGGCGTCCGGGCAGCCGCGGAGGCGGCGGGACGGGACGCGGGATCGGTGCGGATCCTGCTGGCCACGAAGACCGTCCCGCCGCCGGTGATCCGGGAGGCGTTCGCCGCCGGCGTGACCCTGATCGGGGAGAACCGGGTGCAGGAGGTGCTGGCCAAGGCCGAGGACCTGGCCGACGTCCCGCACAGCACGCACTTCATCGGGCACCTGCAGTCCAACAAGGTGAATCAGCTGCTACCGCGCATCCAGTGCTTGCAGACGGTCGACACGGCGGCGTTGGTGGCGCGCCTACAAGGTCGGCTGGCGGTGCTCGACCGCGAGATGGAGGTCCTCATCCAGGTCAACGTGTCGGGGGAGGCGACCAAGGCCGGCGTGCAACCCGACCAGGTCCGCGCCTTGGTGGCCGCCGTCGCGGGGGCGCCTCGGCTGCGCCTGCGTGGCTTCATGACGATCGGACTGAACTCGCCGGACCGGGATGCGGTGCGTCGCTGCTACCGGGTGCTGGCGGGCATCCGGGACCGGGCGCTGGACGAGCGGTGGCCGGGCGCCGAACGGGCGAACGAGCTCTCGATGGGGATGAGCGGTGACTATCCGGACGCCATCGCCGAGGGCGCGACCATCGTCCGGCTCGGATCGGTGGTCTTCGGCCCGCGGGCCGTGCCGGCGCCGACGTGACAGGTCGGCCTGGCGACGGTCGGACGCGACAAAATCCGGCGATGCGGGGAGGCGGGTCTCCTGCTGTCTGGCCGGCCGTCCGGCGGTAGCGTGATCCACAACGCCGCACATAGGTGCGTGCGAGCTGTCGGACCAGCGCTGCCGATCGATCCCAAGGGGGTCCGCCATGCCGTACCCGGACAATCTGCTGGTCGATGACGAGAAGATCTACGTGCGCAAACGTCCGCACTGGAAGGTGCTGATCCTTCCGACGGTCTTCTTCATCCTGATCGTCGGCGGATGCGCGGCGCTGATCGCGATCGTCAACAACCGCGGTTGGAACTGGCCGAGCTGGGCGTACTGGGCGGTCATCGCCGTAGCGGTGATCGCGTTGATCGTGCTGGTGCTGGTGCCGTTCATTCGCTGGCGAACCGAGCACTTCGTGATCAGCAACCACCACATCTTCTTCCGCACCGGCCTGCTGTCCCGGCGCGAGCACCAGATCCCACTCGGCCAGATCGCCAACATGGAAACCGAGGTGACCTTCTGGGGCCGGCTGATGGGGTACGGCTCGCTCATCGTCGAGTCCTCCGCAGACCAGCCGCTGAAGTTCCGCAACGTGGCGAGCCTGCCGAAGGTACAGGCGATGCTGAACCAGCTGATCCGGGACGAGAAGGAGCTGACGCACCGCAGCAACGTCCAGGTCGACGACTACGCCGCGGGCGACGCCGACCGTGGACGTCAGGACTCGACACCGCCGCAGGCGCCGCAACCGGCGCCCGGTCAGTGGGCCGCCTCTCCGGCGGACTCCCGGAGCGCGTCCTGGCCGACCCAGGCCGAACAGGGTGGGCAGCAACCGGGTCACGGCCCGCACGCCCAGCCCGGCTACGGCCAGGGACACCCGCAGCAGACATTTCCCCAGCCGGGATACACCCAGGCGTATCCACCGGCAGGCTACCGGCAGGGTTACCCGCAGGAGGGTTACCAGCCGCAGGACTATCAGCAGGGATACCAGCCGCAGGGTTACCAGCCGCAGGGTTACCAGCCGCAGGGTTACCAGCAGGAGGGTTACCCGCAGCAGGGCTACCCACAGGGGTACGCGCAACAGCCGGGTTACCAGCAGGGCGGCTATCCGACCGCTCAGCCGGGCTCCCAGCACGGACAGCCGCAGCCGGCGTGGGGCGGCGCGCCCACCCCACCGCCGCCGTCGACCGGCGCCGAACCACCGCCGTCCGCCGAGCCGACGGTGCTGACCCGCTCCCCGTCCGCCGGGGGCGCTGACGGCCCCGCCGAGCCCGACGGCGAGCCGACGGTGCTGACTCAGTCTCCGTATGCCGGCGGCCAGGAGCCCGTGGCCCCATCCGCCCCGCGGCGGGGCCGGC
>JBIOVW010000018.1:0-16639 GCA_044867945.1 Nakamurella sp.
GCGGGCGCCGGCGGCGCGCTGCTGCTCACCGGCAACGCGTTGCACAGCGACATCCCTCCGGTAGCCGCCGGCAGCGGGCTGTTCGGCTGGCTCCTGTCGATGCTGGGGCAGGACGTGGGATTTCCCGTCCCGGAGGGCGGAGCCGGGCGGCTCGCCGACGCGTTGGCGGCCAGGTTGGTCGCGGCGGGCGGTGCCGTCCGGACCGGTGTGCCGGTCACCTCGATCCGGATCACCCGGGGACGGGCGACCGGGGTGGTCGCCGCCGACGGCTCGACCGTCACCGCCCGACGTGGGGTCCTCGCCGACGTCGCGGCACCGGCCCTCTACACGGAGCTGGTGGGCGAGCGTCACCTACCGCCCGGGCTGATGCGGGCGATCGACCGATTCCAATGGGACCACGGCACCCTCAAGGTCAACTGGGCGCTCCGGTCACCGATCCCCTGGGACGCGGCGGACGCCCGGGGCGCCGGCACCGTGCACCTGGGGGTGGATGTCGACGGGTTCGTCGACTTCGCCGGCGATCTGGCGGTCGGCCGGATGCCGGGACAACCGTTCATGTTGATCGGGCAGATGACGACCGCCGACCCGACCCGGTCACCCGCCGGGACCGAATCGGCCTGGGCCTACACGCACGTGCCGCCCGACGCCACGCCCGAGGCGCTGGACCGGCAGGTGGCCGCGGTGCAGGCCTGCATCGAGCGGTTCGCGCCAGGGTTCGGGGACCTGGTGCTGGCGCGGCACGTGCAGACCCCAGCCGACCTGTACGCCTGCGATGCGAATCTGGTCGGCGGCGCCACCAACGGTGGCACGGCCGCGGTCCATCAGCAGCTCGTGCTGCGACCCATCCCCGGTCCGGGTCGAGCCGAGACACCCGTGCCCGGACTGTTTCTGGCCAGCGCCGCGGCGCATCCCGGCGGCGGTGTGCACGGCGCCTGCGGATGGAACGCGGCCCGCGCCGCGCTGGCCGCGGACGGGCGGTTCGGCGCGGTGCGGCAGCGGCTGAGCCGAACCGCCTGGCAACGTCTGTTGGCGCCCGGCTGATCGGCGCGGCCGCGGACATCGGGACCCATCGATGGCCTTCACTCCTTGAGCATCTTCAGCACGGCGCGTTCGACGCGCGGCGCGGCACCGAGTTCGGCGACGCGGGCGGCTGTTTCGGCGGCGTCCGGCGTTCGGTTCGCCACCGGCCCGGTGCCGGTCATGGCGGCAATGGTCCGCTCGATGGTCACTCCCGACCTGAAGAACTCGATGGTTCGCGGGTTGACGTAGGAGCCACGGCAGACCGCCGGTGTGTTGCCGAGGTTCTCCGCGACCGCCACGACCGCCCGGCGCACCGCACGGTTCAGCGCCCGTTCACTCCAGGCCTGGCCGCGCGGGTGACCCAGGTGTTCCCAGGCCAGCGCGACGGATCCCAGCACGGTGCCGTGCCAGGTGCGAAAGTCCTTGGCCGACACCGCCAAGCCGGTCACCGACCGCACGTACTCGTTGATCTCCTCGCCGGTGAGGGGACGCCAGCCGCCCGCGCTCCGGTACGCCAACAATTCCTCCGGTGCTGTGGCGCGTCGCCGCGCCAGGGCCCCGACGGCGTCGACCAGCAGCTCGTCATCGATCCGTTCGACCCTGGCCAGGCCCGACTTGGCGGCGTACTCGAAGATGAGGACCCCGTTGTGCCGGCGTACGTGGCTGCGCAACAGGGTCGACAACCCGTACGACCCGTTGGCCTGCACGTAGGCGGCGCCGCCGATGCGGAAGTGCCCGAGATCGAGCAGCCGGAACGCCACCGCGAGAGCCCGCTCCTGGCTCCAGTCGGACTTCGCCAGCTGTTCCATGGCGACGGTTCTCGCCTTCGGCAGGGCGGCGCCGAACTGCAGCACCCGTCGATGCTTGACCCGATCCCGGCTGTCCTGCCACGCCGGGTGGTACAGGTACTGGCGGCGGCCCTTGGCGTCGGTACCCACGGCCTGCAGATGTCCGTTGGCGAAGGGCGTGACCCAGACATCCTGCCAGGCCGGTGGAATGGCCAGGCCGTCCACCCGCGCCCGGATGCCGGTGTCAGTGATCAGTTCGCCGGCCGCGTCGTAGTAGGACCACCCACGACCGCGCCGGCGCCGGGTGAATCCCGGTTGCCCTGGGTGGGTGCGTCTCAACCGTGGCACCTTCCCCCTCCGTCCACCGGGCGAACCGCCGATCGCCACGTCATGTTCCCGCTGCGTGACCGACCCAACCTGCGGCGATCGAATTCGTGCGCTCGTCCCGTCGTGACCTGACACTTGTAGGGTGAATGAACCCACCGACCCGGGCGATGAGGCCCGCAAGGAACGCCACGAGACTCCGCTGGAACAACTGGACCGGAACTGGGCCGACCTGCTGCAGGAGCTGCGCGTCAGCCAGACGGGTGTCCAACTGCTCACCGGCTTCCTGCTGACCCTGCCGTTCCAGTCCCGCTTCACCGACCTGAACGATTTCGAGCGGACCACCTATCTGATCACCATGGCCCTGTCGGTGGTGTCCACCGCCTTTCTGATCGCGCCGGTCAGCGTGCACCGGATGCTGTTCCGACGCCATGCCAGGCGGGCGACCGTTCAAGTCGGACACCGGCTCGCGATCATCGGGATCGTCCTGCTCGGCCTGGCCATGGTAGGAGTGACACTCCTGATCTTCTCGGTCGTGCTCGGCGCCACGGCCGGGGCCATTGCCGCCGCGGTCATCGGCGTGTTGCTGCTCGCGCTGTGGGCGGTGCTGCCGCTCATCGTGCGGAACCGCGAGACCGACCCCGACGAGCCCGGCGCCTCACCGGAGCAGAGCGCACCGGCCTGAGGGTCTGCCGATCATCCTTCGACCCCGGTCGATGAGTGCGGTTGGCCGACCGGCTTCGATTCGGGTGAACCCCGCTGCCGAAGGTAGATGGAGAAAACGACCATGCTGCCCACGGCGAGGAACTCGGACTGCCAGTTCTGCAGGGTGCGATTCCAGAACTCCGCGCTCCACACGTACTGCCACCAGGTCAGTGGATCCTGCAGGGAGATCACCAGCTCCTCGTTGTACGCGACGCGACCGGTGACCGACTGGGCCAGCCAGCTCGCCGCGAAGATCGCGCCCATGACCAGCGCCAGCGAGCGCGAGTAGATGTTCAGCCGAAAACCCCTGGTCTTCGCCCAACGTGGCGATTCGGACAGCGCGTGCTCGCCGACCTTCTGTTCCTCATCCGATTCGACGCCTTCCTTGCCGATCGGCTTGGATTCCGGCGAGCCGCGCTGGACGAGCCACACCGTGGCCAGGATGTACAGGAGGAACTGCAGATACTCGGACTGCCAGTTCTCCGCGACATCGACCGCGAAGGTCGACGAGGTCAGATATCTCACCAGGCTGATCGGTTGCAGCCCCTCGGAGATCAGCTCGTTGTTGTGGTCGGTATGGCCCGCGAAGGCCTGCCCGACGAGTGCGGCGGCGAACAGCAATCCGAAACACCAGGCCAGGCCGTTGTCCCGAATGATGGCAGGCAATCTTCTGGTCATCGTTGCAGCGCCCCGATGACGAAGAAGTAGATCAGGCCGACCACGATCACCGACAGGTAGCACACGAACGCGGTTCGCATCGGTCTCACCCCTCCACGGTGCAGTCGTAGGGACCTGAGGGTTGGGCGCGGCAGCCCGCGGCGGTGACCTGCCATCGGCCGTCCACGAAGCCCAGGAAGACGACGTCGCCGGTCATCCGCACCTGTGCCGCCTGGCCGAAGGCCTCGCTGGTGAGCACGGTCAGGGCGGTTGGCAGATCGCCGTTCACGATGCCCTCCGAGCAGCTGCCCGCCGATTCCTCCACCGCGCTGCGTGCGCCGGCGGTCAGCATCGAGCAGGCCAGTTCGCCGCGCTCGGCGACGACCGCCCGGTGGAAGTCCTCGGCAACCCGCGCGGCACCGTCCGCGTCGGGTCCGACCGCCGAGCAACCGGTCAGGACGGCGACCATTGCTGCGATGCACAGCAGCCGTACCTTGTCCACCACCGATCACCGCCGAGAGTCGGATTCCCGGTCACAGCGTGCAACAAACCGCGGAGGTCCGCGAGCCGACGTTCCGGTTGTCGCAGCCGTCCGGCGCAATTTCTCACTCGGGCGCCACGTCGACCACCAGCGCGCGGTGGTCGGACAGGGTGAGCAATGGTGCACGGCTGGCGGTCACCCGGCCGAGCCGGCCGCGCAGCAGGATGTGATCGAGCTGTCGGTCCGGTTCGACCACCGGGAAGGTCGCGTGGTCGGCCAGGGACCGGAACCCGGTGAGACGAACGGGCTTCGGCGCCGGCATGTTCAGGTCACCCATCAGGACCACCGGCTCGTCGAAGACCGTGAGGTTCCGGGTGATCCGCCGCAGCTGGCGCCGCCCCCAACCGGGCACGAACGACAGATGGGTGTTGGCCACGACGACCTCCCCATGCGGTGTCTGGAACGTGCCGATCACCGCCGTCCGCGGTTCGTCGTGCACGACGATCACCTTGCGTGGTCCTGGTAGCCACATCGGGAACCTGAGTGGGAGCCTGGGCAGCCTGAGCACCTGCCAGCTCGACGCGGGGTACCGGGACAGCAGGGCGATCCCGTACGACGCCCGGTCAGGCGTCTCCCGGCCGGTGGCCGCCACCCAGGTCCCGCCCGGGGTTCCGGAGAGCGCGGCCGCGAACTGGTGCGACCGGGCCTGCATCGCCTCCGCGGCCACCGCCGTGAGATCGGCCAGGTGCGACCGCTCCTGCAGGCGATCGACCTCCTGAAGGGCGAGGATGTCCGCGTCCAGGCTGCGCACCGCGTCGGCCAGCCGGTCCAACCGAACGGTGCCATCCTTGGTGGACCGACCGTTGAGGATGTTGAAAGTCGCCAGCCGCATGCCCGGAAAGTACCCAACATGACCATCGAGGACTCGGCCGATCCGGGTGACACCACGACGGATCGGCTACGGACGGCGCTGAGATCGTCCGCATCGGCGCTCAAGGCCGGCTCGGTGCCCTTCGCGCTGGCCGGAAGCTACGCGTTATGGGTGCACGGCGCTCCGGAGAACACCCACGATGTCGACCTGGTCGTGCCCGAGGGCGTCGTCGACGAGGCGGCGCGGTGCCTGGCCGATCAGGGCTTCACGATCGAGCGGCCGCCCGAGGACTGGCTGTTCAAGGCGTATCTGGACGACGCCTTGGTGGACGTCCTGCATCGGTTGAACGGTTCACCGGTCACCGACGACCTCATCAAGCTGGCTCAGCTCCACGATGTCCTTGGTCTGCGGATCCCCGTCCTTCCGCCGACCGAGGTGATCTCCACCAAGCTGCGGGCGATGTCGGAACGCTACTGCGACTTCGGGCAGCTGCTGCCTCCGGTGCGCGCGGTTCGGGAGAAGTTGGACTGGCCTCGGCTGGTCACCGACGCGGACGACAACCCGTTCGCCAGAGCGTTCCTGTTCCTTGCCGGTGAGTTGGGCATCATGCCGACCGACCAGCTACCGCTGCCCTCCCCCGAGCGGCGGTGACCGGGCGGGGGCCCCGCTCGGCCACTCACCGCCGTCGCAGCGCCGGCAGAACCTCCTCGCGGTAGCACCGGAAGAAGCCGGCGAAGTCGCTGTTCGCATCCCGTCCGCCGATCTGCGAAAGGTAGATCTCGTCGAACCCGGCTTCGGCGAAGGGCGTGAACGCGGCGATGTGGCGGTCGACGTCCGGGCCGTAGGCGATCGCCTCTCGGGTCATGTCCCGGGTGACCAATGCACTCACCTGCTCGAAATGCTTGGGGCTCGGCAGCACCTGGGAAAGTTCGCCGGGCACACCGGAATTCGCCCATAGGCGATGCGCGGTATCGATGGCAGCATCCGGATCGGCGCCCCAGCAGACCTTGTACCCCGCCTGGGTGGGCTTGCCGGCTCCTCCACTCTCCCGGAAACGCGCAAGACCGTCCTTGTCCGGGGACGTGGAGATGAAGCCGTCCCCGATGCGACCGGCAAGTTCGGCCGCATTGGGGCCGAAGCCGGACACATAGATCGGCGGCGGTTCCTCCGGCCGCGTGTAGATGCGGGCGTTCTCCACCGTGTAGTGGCGCCCGTGGAACGTCACGAACTCCTCGGTCCACAGCCGACGGATGACCTCAACGGCCTCCTCGAGCTGCTCCAGTCGTTGGTGGATCGATGGCCATCGGGCACCGGTCACGTGCTCATTGAGCGCCTCGCCGGTGCCGACACCCAGCCGGAATGCCCCATTCAGCAGGACCGCGGAGGTCGCCGCCGCCTGGGCCACGATGGCCGGGTGGATGCGGGTCGTCGGACAGGTCACCGCGGTGGTCACCGGCAATGTGCACTTCTGTGAGATCGCCCCGATCATCGACCAGACGAAGGGGCTCTGCCCCTGCTCGTCGTTCCATGGATGGAAGTGATCCGAGATCCAGAGGGCCTCGAATCCCGCATCCTCCGCTCGCTGCGCCTGGTCGATCAATTCGGCCGGCGTGTACTCCTCGCTGGACAGGAAGTATCCGATGATCACCGCCTGTTGGTGCCCCCGCCCCGCACCGGCCAAACCGCGGTCAGGTCGCGCCGGCGGCCGTCACACATGCGTGGTCGGCGCCTGGCCCGGATCGCCGGTCTTCGCCTGGGCTTCCCGGCGCCGGGTCCGGTCCAGGTACAGCATCACCGGTGTCGCGGTCAGGCCGTGGATCACGATCGATCCGATGACCACGAGCGCGACGATCCGCCACAAGGAGTCCTGTTCGTCCGCGAACGAGCCGTGCTGCACGGCGAAGGCCACGTAGAACAACGAGCCGACGCCACGCACACCGAAGAACGAGATGACGGCCCGTTCACGCGGCCCGGTGCGCCCGCCGAGCAGACCCGCCAGGCCGGCCACCGGCCGCACAACGACGAGGAACAGCGCAGCCACCAGAACCTCTCGCCAATCCATGCCGGCGAGCAGGCCGGTGGTGGCGGCGCCGCCGATCAGGATGACGATCAGGACGGTGAGCAGCCGTTCCAACTGCTGCACGTACCCGTGCAGCACCCGGTGGTAGCTGTGCGAGCGTTCTCCGGTCCGGATGGTGCACGCACACACGAACACGGCGACGAAACCGTAACCGTTGGCCAGTTCGGTGACCCCGTACGCCAGGAACGTGGCCGACAGCGCGACGAATCCCTCGGCCTGCTCGGCGAGCCGGAATCGTTTCGACCGGGCGGCGAAGAACAGGTACCTGAGCAGCCGGCCGATGGCCCACCCGAGCAGCACGGCCACCAACAGGCGCCAGCACACGTCGACGGCCAACCAGTGCGCCAGCCACCCACCGGGCGCCGCTCCCACCAGGCTGATCGCGATAGCGGCGTAGGCGAACGGGAAGGCCAGGCCGTCGTTCAAACCAGCCTCGGAGGTCAACGCGAACCGCGCCTCATCGTCGGCGCCCTCGGGGTCCTCGACCGGCTCAGCAACCTGGACCTCCGTCGCCAGCACCGGGTCGGTCGGGGCCAGCGTCGCGGCCAGCAGGAGCGCCCCGGCCACACTCAGTCCGAGCACGCCCCAGCCGAGTACTCCGACCAGGACCATCGACAGGGGCATGGTGATCGACAACAACCGCCAGGTCGTCGCCCACCGGCGCCAACCGAGCGGACGGTTCAGCGCCAGCCCGGCGCCCATCAAAGAGACGATCACGCACAACTCGGTGACGTGCACGGTGAACACCGAGGACACCCGCGGGTCCGGGTCGGGCAATGCCGGAAACAGCGCGAAGATCGTGCCTCCGGCGGCCAGGAAGACCATCGGCAATGAGATCGGCGCCCGGCGAAGCAACCCGGGCAACAGCGCCGCCAGCAACGTGGCCAGACCGAGCGCCGAGTACACCGTGCCGGTCGGCTCCTCCACGACGACACCCTCCGGCCTTGCTCGACACGCCGGCACCCGGACGCCCCGCGGGCCATGACCGCGGAGAGTCGCTACCGACCGGCCACCGGCGGTACCCTTCCTGGCCGCCGGTAGGCAGCGAACCCTGTTGGGTCATGCGAGTTTCGCGCGCAACCCGGTCAGGATAGCCTTGAGCATTCGCGAGACCTGCATCTGGCTCACGCCGATTCGGGCGGCAATCTCGGTCTGACTGAGCTCGAGCCCGAACCGCAGGGCAAGGACCCGCCGGTCCCGCTCCGGCAGCTGGCACACGGCAACCCGCAACGACATGATGTCGTCGACCTTGGCGATTTCGCGTGCCGACGCCTCACACGGGATGCCCGTCACGAGCGGCCCGGTGGCGGCGTCGACCGCGACCGGCTGGCAGACGCGGGAGGCGAGGCGCTGGCGTCTGACCCGGTCGATGGTCGAACCGGCGGCAGCGGCGATCTCGGCTTCCGTCGGCGTCCGACCCAGGTTCTGGGTGAGTTCGTCGTGCACGCTCTGATGCATCGCCAGGTCTTCCTGCAACGAGCGCGGCATCCTGATCGGGCGGCAATGGTCACGGAAGTACCGCTTGATCTCACCCTCGATCGTCGGGGTCGCGAACTGCACGAGGGTCGGATCCAGGTCGGGGGACCACCGCCGGACCGCCTTGCACAAACCCAGCCTGGCCAGCTGCACGAGGTCGTCGTCCTCCACCCCACGCCCGCGGTAGCGCCGCGCGATGCGATCGGCGATCGGCCGGTACCGGTCCACCACTGCGGACTCGCAGCGTCGAAGGGCGACCGGATCGCCCGTTCGCCGGGCCGACACCAGGCGTTCGAGCGACTCCTCCAGCACGCGCCGCGACGGCGTTTCGGTCTGGAAGAACTGGGAGGGTGCGTGTTTGTCTACCTCATCGACCATGGCAGCCATGACGAGCCCCTTGAGTGCGGGTGCGGTGGCTGGCACGTGTCTGAACCAGTGCTATCTCCATGGTGCACCCGGAAACAGCCCGATGCAACAGTCCAGTTGGACCCCGTCTCTCGATCCTGCGAGACCTCGTCCACCACATGGGTTTTCCGCTCGCCCAAGCGGCTGTCCGAGTTCGCGGGTGCCTTCGGCGGCCGGGTCGGCTCGATCCTGCCGGGCGGCCCGGCCGGCTCCCTGTTGAACCGGCCGGGCCTCGGCACCGCGGCGCGCCCGGGCGGCCATGGCGCCGGCTCGTGATGACTCGTTCGCCATGCGAACCGATCACTCGCAGGCGATGCAGCGAACCGAATATCCCACGATCACCGGAATCGATTCGACTCGGCTCGGCCGTGGCCGGCTGCATGTTTGTCCCAAGCACAGGCGGGAACCCAGGTGAACGACTCGGGCCGGGCGTAGCGAGCCAAGGGGCACAACCGGCACCGCGCGTGGCTGTTCCACCCGGTTGGCCACCGATAAATGTTGTTTCACAGGCGATACGCGACTCGTGGAGGAGGAGGCTGTCATGCGGTTGTCTCGGCAGGATCGGCGTGCCCTTGACGAGATCGGGCGTGGCCTGCGCTCCGACGATCCCGGCCTGGCCACGGCGCTGACGGCCACCACTGATGCCGACGCCGACCGCCGGGTGTGGTTGGCCTGGCCGGCGCTGTGGATCGGGTGGGTGGCGATGATCGCGGGATTCACGGCCGCCCGCGGCTGGATCTCCGGTGGAACGATCGTCGGGATCTACGGACTCGTGCTCATGCTGGTCGCAGCCACCACCCTGCTGCGGGAACTCGCGCGTCGTCATGGTCGCCGGTACGGCACTCGGATGGACGGGGTGACCCATCCGACCTCCGGCGCGGACGCCTGATCCGCACGGCCGGTCCGGATCGTCAGCCGATCCAGCCGAGCGCCCACAGGTCGTTGGGTCGCGGCTCACCACCGGCGACCGAGAAATGAGCGAGCGCCTGGCCCAGCGCCCGGCGGTGCCCGGCCGGCATCGCCCGCAGGATCCGCTCGATCGCCGCCCGCCGTCGGGCGACGATCCCGTCGATCAGCTCCCGGCCGGCCGGGGTGAGTTCGAGCAGCAGGTGCCGGCGGTCCTCCGGGTTGTCCCGTCGGTCCAGCAGCCCGGCCGCAACCAGCCGGTCACAGGCCCGCGTGGCGTTGGACGGATGGACACCCATGTCCTCGGCCAGCGCGGTCAGGTGCAACGGTCCGCGGGTGGCCAGGATCATCAGGGCCCGCAACTGTGGCACGGAAACCACGTCCTCGACCTCGACCAGCGATTGGGCGGCGACGCCGACGAGGACCCGGGATCCGGCCAGCACCGCGTCCACGTCGGCGTCGAGGGTCGGATCCGTTGCGCGCTGGACGGGCATGAATTTCCACGTTAGGCGCAATTCTTGCAGATCCGCAAGTCTTGCGGGGTGGGCCGGGACCCGGTTGGGTACTGAACACGTCGAGATCCGGATTCGGAGCACAGCCACGATCGGACCGGTCGATCGTCGGGAGAGCGTCGGGAGAGCGTCGGCCAGCAGATGACCCAGACCCAGCCGCTGGCGGACTACCGCCGCAAGCGCGACTTCACGACCACCTCCGAGCCGGCCGGCGCGCTCCCGGCGCCCGACGGGGACGGACGGAGCTTCGTGGTGCAACGGCATCGGGCCCGGCGGCTGCACTACGACCTCCGGCTGCAGATCGACGGAGTCCTGGTCAGCTGGGCGGTGCCGAAGGGCCCGACGCTCGACCCGACCGTTCGCCGAGCAGCGTTCCACGTCGAGGACCACCCACTGGAGTACTTCGACTTCGAGGGCATCATCCCGGCGGGCGAGTACGGGGGCGGCGACGTGATCGTCTGGGACGCCGGCAGGTGGCAACCCCACGACGCCGCGAATCCACGGCGCGCGGTCGAGGCGGGTGAACTGCACTTCGACCTGGACGGGCAGAAGCTGCGCGGTCGGTTCGTGCTGGTCCGCACCAAGACCGACGACTTCGGCAAGGAGAACTGGCTGCTGCTGCACAAGCGCGACGAGTTCGCCGTCGACGGCTGGGATCCCGAGGACCACCCACACTCCGTGCTCAGCGGTCGCACCAACGACCAGGTGAAGGCAGATCCCGACCGGCTCTGGCGATCGGACCTGCCGGCGGCCCGCGCGTCGCAGCCGCTGCGGCCGGCCGGCGCGCAGGGTCCGACCGAGGACGAACTGGACGCACTCGACTCGCTCGGCGGATCGGGCACCTGGTCGGTGTTCGGCCGCGAGCTGCGGGTCACGAATCTGGACAAGATTCTGTTCCCGCCCCGGTGCGACGACGATGCGGTGACCAAACGGGACCTCATCCGCTTCGCCGCGCAGATCGCGCCGACGCTGCTGCCCTACCTGGCCCGGCGGCCGCTGAACATGCACCGATACCCCAACGGTGCGCTGGCGAAGGGGTTCTGGCACAAGGAGCTGCCGAGGCACGCGCCGGAGTGGTTGCCGCGCTGGGACAATCCCGACGCCGACCCCGGCGAGACGCGAACCTATCTCGTGGTGGACGAGCCGGCCGCGCTGGTCTGGGCCGCCAACTTCGGTGCGCTCGAGTGGCACCCGTGGACATCCACCGTGGAAAGCCCGCAGCGGCCCACCTACGCGCTCATCGACCTCGACCCGGGAGCGCGCACGAGCTGGGCGGACCTCCTGGTGCTCGCCCGGTTGCACCGCACGGCCTTCGAGCACCTGCAGATCGTCGCGCGCCCGAAGCTGACCGGTCGCCGCGGGATCCAGATCTGGGTGCCCGCGGCCGGCGACCTTACCTTCGAGAACACCCGGGCCTGGGTCGAGGAGCTGTCCCGGACCGTCGGACAGGTGATGCCGGAGCTGGTGAGCTGGCGATGGCAGGTCAGCGACCGACGCGGCCGTGCCCGCCTGGACTACACACAGAACGCCATCAACAAGACGCTGATCGCGCCCTACAGCCCGCGTCCGGCACCCGGCGCGCCGGTGTCGGCCCCGATCGACTGGGACGAACTGGACGATCCCGAACTCGCCCCGGACCGCTGGACCATTCGGACGATCGGGGACCGCCTCGCCCGACACGGCGACCTGTTCCGGCCGGTGCTGCGCCGGGACCAGACGCTGCCGCGCCTGCGCTGACGCCATCGGCACGGAGCCGGGAAGCCGCCGTGTTGATCATGGCGCGCAGTCGGCGACACACCGACGGATTGCGCGACACGCCGACACGTGGTTGGCAGAGCACCATGATCAACTCCCAGGCGGCCGAGCGGCGATCACCGATGCCGCAGGATCGGCGTGCCAGCCGGCGCCCGGGCCGTCGAACGAGCCCATCGCGGGTGTCGTTCGTGCTCGTGCGCCGGAAAACCCGGTCGAGCCGGCCGAGACCGACCAAGCGCCGCGGAGTCCGTCGCTCGGAGCGGATGCGGGATTACCGGTCGAGTGCACCGTGGCCGCGCATCTCGAGGCTGCTGCAAGGCACCGGTGCACTCGGGCACCGGTACGGGCCCTGGCGTGGCCAGGCCCCGTCGGGGCGCAGTCGGCCGGGTTCGGATATGGGGACAACTCTGACGCTCAAGCGCCGGAGATGACCCTCATCGTTGGGTCACCCCGGCCAGGGCGAAGAACTCCAGGCGTGACCGCGGATCCGCCCGCAGCGCGCCGCGCACCGCAGACGTGATGGTCCGGGATCCGGCCGCGCGCACACCACGCAGGGACATGCACAGGTGCTGGGCCTCGATGATGACGCCCACCCCACGCGGGGCGAGGTGTTGTTGCAGCCAGTTCGCCACCTGCCCGGTCAACCGTTCCTGTACCTGCAGATCGCGTGCGAAGAGCTCCACCACCCGCGCCAGTTTCGACAGGCCGAGGATCCGGCTCCCGGGCAGGTAGGCGACATGTGCGACGCCCTGGAAGGGCAGCAGATGATGTTCGCACAGCGAGTGCACCGGGATGTCGCGGGCGATCACCAACTCGTCGTAGCCCTCGTCGTTGGGGAAGGTGGTCAGGTCGAACTCGTGGGGGACGATCAGCTCCGCGTAGGCCGCCGCCACTCGGGCCGGGGTCTCCCGCAGGTGCTCGCTGTCCGGGTCCCGCCCGAGGGCCCGCAGCAGCGCGCGAACCGCGTCGGCCGCGGCCTCGAGGTCGACAGGGGCCGGATCACGCACCACCCGCAGGGCGGCGCCCGCCGGGGGGCCGTCCGAGCGACGAGCCGGTTCGAGCAGCGGTATGACCGCCGTTGATGCCTGAGGCATGACCACTCCCTCTAAAATCGCAACGTGTTGCTATTAGAAGCCCCGGATCCTTCTTGCGTCAACCTTCACTGGTTTTAGAATCGGGAACATGACCGCTCCCGACGACCCGGTTGGCGCTGTGGCCGCGCTCGACGAACCGACGCGGCGGCGCCTGTACGACTACGTCGCCGGTTCCCGGGCGCCCGTCGGCCGGGACCAGGCGGCCCGCGACCTCGGCATCGCCAGGGTCACCGCCGCCTTCCACCTCGACCGGCTCGCCGCGCAGGGTCTGCTCGAGGTCAGCCACCAACGGCTGACCGGGCGCAGCGGGCCGGGTGCGGGACGGCCGGCCAAGCTCTATCGACGGGCGGGCCGCGAGGTGGCGATCTCCCTGCCGCCCCGCCACTACGGCCTGGCCGGCGAGCTCCTGGCCGAAGCCATCGAGACGGCCGAAACCCTGGGCATCCCTCCGCGGGACGCATTGGCACGCCGCGCCCGGGAACACGGCGCGGATCTGGCCGGTGCCTCCGGCGGGACCGGTGGTCCGGTTCGCAGGCTGGCCGACGCCGGGTTCGAGCCGTACATCGACGACGAGACGATCCGCCTGGCCAACTGCCCGTTCCATCAACTGGCGCGCACCCATACCGCCCTGGTCTGCGGGATGAACCTGCATCTGATCGAAGGCCTGCTGACTGCCACACCCGATGCCGGCTACATCGCCGAACTCGACCCGGGTCCGGACCGCTGCTGCGTCGCTCTCCGACCACGCGGATGACTCGGTCGGCGCCCGGCCGAACGCCCACGCCGCCTCCCGGGCACCAGACCTGATCCGTTTGCCACATTCAGCCCCCCGGAATCGATTCAGAAGGGGTCGCGGATGCCCTCACCGACGGGCTCTGCCACCGCGTGATCGTCCCCGGGACCGGGTAGAAACCGCTTCAAACGGTGGCCGGAAAGGACATACGGTACGGCGGAGCGGTGGCACTTCGGCGGCGATACGGCGGCGTTCATCCGGCAGAGTTATCCGTATTGATCACGCCGCCCCAAACCGTCCGGCCCACGCACGACGTCCGAATGCACTCCACGACACCCGGGCGCACTCCACGACACCCGGGCGCACACCGCGCGCCGCATGCGTGGTGCGGAGTGCGCCCAGATGCGGTGAAGTGCGCCCGGGTGATGCACAGTGGGGGACGCCCTGGCCTTGCGTCGAGAACCCCGCGGGAGGTCGGGGCGCAGCCAACAGCGGGGCCTCGTTCCGGGTTGTCGATGCTGTGTACCCAACCGCGGTGGCGGCACAGAGCGATCAGTGGCTTGGGCGTTCGGCTGCCACCGCGGCGGCCGGCGCCTCGGCCGCCGGGGCCGGGGTGAGCAACTGCTCGGGATGCAGCTCGCGCAGCTCGGGAACTCCGGCAAGGGCCTGCAGTTCGGCGAGTTGGCGCCGGAGTTCGGCGAGCTCGGGGCCGATCTGGCCGAGTGTGTCGGCCTGCGCGCCGGCGACGAGCGCTCGCACCTTGCGCAGGCCCGCGACGGCGCCGGCGATCGCGGTGGGGATTCGTTCCGGGCCGAGCACGAAGACCCCGACAAGGACAATGATGCCGATCTGGCCCCAGGACAGTCCGAACATGATGGTAGGTCTCCCTTCTCACGAGATGGCCGGTTGGGTCAGGCCGAGTTGCTGCCGACCGGTTCCGGGGCCGGGATGGCGGAGACGGTGCCACCCCCGCTCGGGCGCTCGTCGTGAAGTTGCTGACCGGCCTGGTGTTTGGCGGCGCGGCGGTCGTGCAGGCGGGTGACCTGGACGGCCACCTCGTACAGCAGGATCAGTGCGACGGCCAGCGAGAGCATGGTGATCGGATCGTTGCCGGGTACCACGAGTCCGGCGAAAACGACCAGGCCGAAGATGGCGTAACGGCGCGACCGGGCGAGTGTCGCGCCGGCGATCACCCCGGTGACATTGAGCATGATCAGCAACAGGGGCAGCTCGAAGGAGACCGCGAAGATGATCAGCATGGCGATCAGGAACGAGAAGTAGCTCTCGGGCGACAGGGCCGCGATCGTGGAGTCGCCGCCGAAACCGAGTAGGACGGTCAGCCCCTCGCGGACCACCAGGTAGGCCAGGACGGCTCCGGCCGTGAACAGTAACCCGCCGGTGGCGCCGAAGATGATGGCGTGTCGGCGTTCCCTGGCATGCAGAGCCGGGGTGACGAAGGCCCACAGTTGGTGCAGCCAGATCGGGGCGGTGAGAACGCTGCCCGCGATGAGCGCGGACTTGAGTTGCAGCTCGACCGCGGAGAACGGTCCGGTGGCCAGCAACTGGCAGGTAGCACCGTCACCGAAGGTGACCCGACTCTCGGCCGGTACCGCACAGTAGGGACCGGTGAGGATGTCGCCCAGGCTGGGCAGACCGATGGCGGGGATGCCGTGCCCGAACCAGGCGAACCCGATGGCGGTGCCGGCGAGGACGGCCACGGTGGCCGCGAACAGCCGTCGGCGCAGCTCGTGCAAGTGCTCGAGCAGAGCCATCGTGCCGTCGGACGGCGCCGGACGTCGGCGGCGTCTCCGGATTCGGAGCCGGGAGGGTCGGAGCGACATGGCCGGTTCTGCCTTTCGGCGGTCGGGAACGGAATTGAGTGGCCCGGCGGCGCTCGGGTCGGCGCCGGGTCCGGCCGGCACCGGTCAGCTGTACTGCGGCGCCGTGGAGTTGTTGGTGGGTGTCGAACCGACGGCCTGGGTGCCGGTGCGAGCGACAGTCGGGCCGGTCTGGGGGACCGGTGTCGAGGCTTGGTCCTCGCTCATGGCGGACACCTCCGACTTGAGGATCCGCAGGGAGCGGCCCACTCCGCGGGCCATGTCGGGGAGCTTCTTGGCGCCGAACAGCAGAATGAAGGCGCCGCCGATGACGAGCCAGTGCCACCAGGACAGTCCGCCCATGATGTTCCTCCAGGTTTGTTGGAGCGCCTGCGATTGGGCAGCAGGCGCGGTCGTTGACAAAGAAGTGGCGGGGACGGACTACGTCATCCGGTGGCGGACGCGGTAGGTGCGGCGCCACCCGACGGCGGTGCACCCCGGCCACCCGCCGGCGGAGTTCCGCCAGCTGGGCCGCCCGACGGCGGGGTCCCGCCGCCACCGCCGGCCATTCCGACGGTCTGCTCGGTCGTGGCGTCGACACCAACGCTCAGCGCAACCACGTAGCCGTTGGTCACGTCACCGGTGACGGTGGCCATCTGGTTCGCGGCGTCGGTGTCGCCGAAAACGTTGTCGTCGGCGATGCTGCCGAACCCGGCGAATGTCTCGATCGACGACTCGTAGCCGGCGGTGGCATAGACGGTGTCGCAGACGTCCTGGGGGAAGGCCAGCTGCGAGGTGGAGATGCTCAGGTCGTGATCGGTGATGCTGGCCTCGTCCGGGTAGACCTCGAAATGCACGTGTGGCCAACGGCCCTGGTAGCAGGCCGGAAAGATGCTGGTGAACTCGACGACGCCGTCCGCATCGGCGATCTGCACGCCCCGCAGGTAGTTCTCGTTCTCGACGCCTTCCGAGTACATGGAGTACCGGCCGTCCCGGTCGCAGTGCCAGACGTAGA
>JBIOVW010000019.1:0-2402 GCA_044867945.1 Nakamurella sp.
ACGTTCGCGGCCGTGAGCGATCAGTAGGAGGCGCCGCCCAGGTCGCGGCCCGGGACGGGCTGGCCCGCGTCCTCACGGGCGCCGGCGCGGGTGCGCAGCGGGTCCGGGGCGGAGTCCTCGGGGAAGCGGCGGATGTACTCCCGCTCCAGCGCGAGCATGCGCTCGGTGTGCACCTCGAACGCGGACTCGCTGGCCCCGCGCATCGCGTCGTGGCGGGTCTCGTGCAGGTGGGTCACCTCGCGGACGAGGTCGTCGTCGCTGAGCTCACGCGGCTCGATGCCGTGCGGGCGGAGTGCGTCGGTCATGGGGCCGGGGTGCCCGGGAAGCCGCGCGGGCATGCGCCGCAGCCACCATCTCTCAGGGCCTACTCTGCCGGCCATGGCGCGGTACTTCGACGTTCATCCCGTGGATCCGCAACGGCGCGTGATCGGCCAGGTCGTCGACCTCGTCCGCGATGGCGGCCTCCTGGCCTACCCGACCGACTCCTGCTACGCCTTGGGCTGCCAGCTCGGCGACCGTGAGGGTATCGGCCGGATCCGGACGATCCGCAAGCTCGACGAGCGTCACCACTTCACGTTGGTCTGCCGCGACTTCGCCCAGCTCGGCCAGTTCGTGCACGTGAGCAAAGCGGTGTTCCGCGCGGTGAAGGCGGCGACGCCGGGCAGCTACACGTTCATCCTCCCCGCCACCAAGGAGGTTCCGCGACGGCTGCTGCACCCGCGCAAGAAGACCGTGGGGGTGCGCATTCCGCGCCACGTCACGGCGCAGGCGATCCTGGCCGAGCTGGGTGAGCCGCTGGTGTCGTCGACGCTGTTGCTGCCGGGCTACGACGAGCCACTGACCCAGGGCTGGGAGATCAAGGAAGAGCTCGACATGGCGGTCGATGCCGTGGTCGACTCCGGCGATTGCGGCACGGAACCGACCACGGTCGTCGACCTCTCGGGTGACGAGCCGGTGATCGTCCGCTACGGCGCGGGCGACCCGGCCCGGTTCGAGTAGGTCTTCGAGTAGGTCACGGTGACGAACTAGTGCAGTACCGCGTTAATCCTTCGGGGGTTCGATCCAGGCGCTGGGGTCGGCGAGGTAGAGGCCGAGGGCGCAGTCGAGGGCTTGTTCGGGGGTGCCGGTTGGGCTGCCGTCGGGGAGCAGTGTGTCGTCGTAGTCTTCGGTGCTGGCTCGGTAGAGCGCGAAGCCCCAGTCGGTGTCGGAGCCGAGGTAGCGCAGCCGGCACACCGGGATCGCCTCGTCCTCGGTCAGGTAGGCGCTGACGTAGCCGTAGCCGCCGCGCCAGCTGATGGTGACCTCTTCCAGCTGCGGCCAGCGTTGCGAGGCGTGGAAGTCCAGATGGCCTTCGACGTGGGTCTTCAGGCGCGCCGAGGGAACTGGCATGCCCCCATGGTGACCGATCGATGTTGATGATCCGCGCGGCGTGTCACCACCGTGTGTGATCACCCTTCCCGGGATCCTCACCCGGTTGATCAAGCCGGATGGGGAGGGATCGGTGGCCCGGGCCAGCAGTCCAGACGTCATCATCCTGGGCAGACGCCGCCGTAAACGGCTGGAGCGGATCGTGGCCGCGGCCAGTTCACCGCAGCATCTGGTGCGCCGCGCCAAGATCGTGCTCGCGGCGTGGCGGCGGGAACCCAACGCCAAGATCGCCCGGGACCTGCAGGTGTGTGTGGACACCGTGCGGACATGGCGGCGCCGGTTCCGCCGTCACGGGCTGTCCGGTCTGTATGACCGGCCCCGTTCGGGTCGCCCCCCGACCTACGGCATCCAGGCTCAGCTGCTGGTCGTCACGACCGTCACCGGGGCGCCGCCGCAGGTCGACGCGCAGTGGACCCACCGGGGGCTGGCGGAGCACCTGGCCGAGCCGGTGGGGATCAGCGCCTCACAGATCGGGCGGATCCTGGCCTCGTTCGACGTCAAGCCACATCGGGTCCGGGGCTGGCTCAACCGGCCCGCCGACCCGGCGTTCCACACCAAGGCCCAAGCCGTGTGCGCGCTCTACCTGGACCCGCCCGCTGCGGGCACCCCCGGGGACACCGTGTTGTTCAGCGTGGACGAGAAGACCTGCATGCAGGCCAGATCCCGCAAACGCGCCACCCGCCGGGTCGGCCCCGGCCGGGTCGAACGCCGGGAGTTCGAGTACGTCCGCCACGGCACCGTGTCACTGATGGCCGCCATGAACGTCACCACCGGCACCATCCACCAGAAGATCATCAAACGCAACGACTCGGACACCTTCATCGAGTTCCTCTCCGAGCTCGCCGCGACCGTCGAGCCGGACAAGAAGATCCACCTGATCCTCGACAACGGCTCCTCGCACACCTCCAAGCAGACCCGCAAGTGGCTCCGCGAGCACCCCCGCTTCACCGTGACCTACACCCCCTGCCACGCCA